>NZ_CP108041.1:2100000-2232500 GCF_036173065.1 Rhodococcus sp. NBC_00297 | reverse complement strand
TGAAACATCTCAGTACCCACAGGAAGAGAAAACAACAGTGATTCCGTCAGTAGTGGCGAGCGAACGCGGAAAAGGCCAAACCATGTGCATGTGATACCCGGCAGGGGTTGTGCGTGTGGGGTTGTGGGGTTTGTCTTGTCGATTCTGCCGGATCGGCCGACAGTAAGAAATCATGCGGTTAGTCGAAGTGGTCTGGGATGGCCTGTCGTAGAGGGTGAGAGTCCCGTAGACGAAAACTGTGTGACTGTCGTGATGAATGCCCAAGTAGCAGCGGGCCCGTGAAATCTGCTGTGAATCTGTCGGGACCACCCGATAAGCCTGAATACTCCCTGGTGACCGATAGCGGACTAGTACCGTGAGGGAAAGGTGAAAAGTACCCCGGGAGGGGAGTGAAATAGTACCTGAAACCGTGCGCTTACAATCCGTCAGAGCCTGTGCACATTTCGGTGTGGTGGGTGATGGCGTGCCTTTTGAAGAATGAGCCTGCGAGTTAGTGGTATGTGGCGAGGTTAACCCGTGTGGGGTAGCCGTAGCGAAAGCGAGTCCGAATAGGGCGTTTCAGTCGCATGCTCTAGACCCGAAGCGGAGTGATCTACCCATGGCCAGGGTGAAGCGACGGTAAGACGTCGTGGAGGCCCGAACCCACTTAGGTTGAAAACTGAGGGGATGAGTTGTGGGTAGGGGTGAAAGGCCAATCAAACTCCGTGATAGCTGGTTCTCCCCGAAATGCATTTAGGTGCAGCGTCGCGTGTTTCATCCTGGAGGTAGAGCTACTGGATGGTCTAGAGGGCCCACAAGCTTATCGAAATCAGCCAAACTCCGAATGCCAGGATGTGAGAGCGCGGCAGTGAGACTGCGGGCGATAAGGTTCGTAGTCGAGAGGGAAACAGCCCAGATCGCCGGCTAAGGCCCCCAAGCGTGTACTAAGTGGAAAAGGATGTGAAGTCGCGAAGACAACCAGGAGGTTGGCTTAGAAGCAGCCACCCTTGAAAGAGTGCGTAATAGCTCACTGGTCAAGTGATTTTGCGCCGACAATGTAGCGGGGCTCAAGTACACCGCCGAAGCCGCGGCACTCACACGACAGCCCCCGGTTCCCTTGCGAGGGTTCCGGCAGGTGTGTGGGTGGGTAGGGGAGCGTCGTGTGGCCAGGGAAGCGCCGGAGTGATCCAGGTGTGGAGGCCACGCGAGTGAGAATGCAGGCATGAGTAGCGAAAGACGAGTGAGAAACTCGTCCGCCGAATGATCAAGGGTTCCTGGGCCAGGTTAATCCGCCCAGGGTGAGTCGGGACCTAAGGCGAGGCCGACAGGCGTAGTCGATGGACAACGGGTTGATATTCCCGTACCCGTGTATCCGCGCCCATGATGAATCAGGAGTACTAACCGTCCAGAGCCGCCAGGAGCACCTTCGGGTGCCGGGTGTGGTGATGCACGGGACCTTTCCTGGTAGTAGTCAAGCGATGGGGTGACGCAGGAAGGTAGCTGAGCCAGTCAGTGGTAACACTGGTGTAAGCCTGTAGGGCGAGACCTAGGCAAATCCGGGTCTCACACAGCCTGAGAGGTGATGCATAGCCGAATGAGGCGAATTCAGTGATCCTATGCTGCCGAGAAAAGCCTCTAGCGAGCTGGTACACGGCCCGTACCCCAAACCGACACAGGTGATCAGGTAGAGAATACCAAGGCGATCGAGATAACTATGGTTAAGGAACTCGGCAAAATGCCCCCGTAACTTCGGGAGAAGGGGGACCCCTGCTGGTGATGGAACTTGCTTCCTGAGCTGGTGTGGGTCGCAGAGACCAGTGAGAAGCGACTGTTTACTAAAAACACAGGTCCGTGCGAAGTCGTAAGACGATGTATACGGACTGACGCCTGCCCGGTGCTGGAAGGTTAAGAGGACCGGTTAGTTCCTTCGGGAGCGAAGCTGAGAATTTAAGCCCCAGTAAACGGCGGTGGTAACTATAACCATCCTAAGGTAGCGAAATTCCTTGTCGGGTAAGTTCCGACCTGCACGAATGGCGTAACGACTTCTCAGCTGTCTCAACCATAGACTCGGCGAAATTGCATTACGAGTAAAGATGCTCGTTACGCGCGGCAGGACGAAAAGACCCCGGGACCTTCACTACAGCTTGGTATTGGTGTTCGGTTCGGTTTGTGTAGGATAGGTGGGAGACTGTGAAGCATGCACGCCAGTGTGTGTGGAGTCGTTGTTGAAATACCACTCTGATCGTATTGGATACCTCAACCTCGGACCATGATCTGGTTCAGGGACAGTGCCTGGTGGGTAGTTTAACTGGGGCGGTTGCCTCCCAAAATGTAACGGAGGCGCCCAAAGGTTCCCTCAGCCTGGTTGGCAATCAGGTGTCGAGTGCAAGTGCACAAGGGAGCTTGACTGTGAGACTGACAAGTCGAGCAGGGACGAAAGTCGGGACTAGTGATCCGGCACCGGCAAGTGGAAGCGGTGTCGCTCAACGGATAAAAGGTACCCCGGGGATAACAGGCTGATCTTCCCCAAGAGTCCATATCGACGGGATGGTTTGGCACCTCGATGTCGGCTCGTCGCATCCTGGGGCTGGAGTAGGTCCCAAGGGTTGGGCTGTTCGCCCATTAAAGCGGCACGCGAGCTGGGTTTAGAACGTCGTGAGACAGTTCGGTCTCTATCCGCCGCGCGCGTCAGAAACTTGAGGAAGGCTGTCCCTAGTACGAGAGGACCGGGACGGACGAACCTCTGGTGTGCCAGTTGTTCCACCAGGAGCACCGCTGGTTAGCTACGTTCGGAAGGGATAACCGCTGAAAGCATCTAAGCGGGAAGCCTGTTCCAAGATGAGGTTTCTCACCCCCTCGAGGGGGTAAGGCCCCCGGCAGACCACCGGGTTGATAGGCCAGAACTGGAAGCCCAGCAATGGGTGCAGGTGACTGGTACTAATAGGCCGAGGACTTACCACAAAGAAGCTACGCGTCCACTGTGCAGTATCTGAGACAACACACGAGTTGGTCAGCAGATAACTGAAACCCGCACCACGACCACCACACCACCCCGAGGGGTGAATGCCGGTGGGAGTGTGTGCCTCGTGCTCTGTTGTTTCACAGAGTTTCGGTGGCCATAGCGGAGGGGAAACGCCCGGACCCATTCCGAACCCGGAAGCTAAGCCCTCCAGCGCCGATGGTACTGCACCCGACAGGGTGTGGGAGAGTAGGACACCGCCGAACAACCCTTCCCAGAAAGCCCCCCGACCACCGGTCGGGGGGCTTTCTGCATTCACGGGTCATGCACCGGGCAGAAGGTCTTTCGCCGTGCCCCCCGCCGGCCGACCTGGTGCTACCGGGAGGCGCCCACTGCCTTCATGGCAGCTGCGACCACCTTCTCGACGCCGTCGACATCCGGCACACCCGCGCCGTGCTCGTCCGCCTGGAGGTCCTCGAGGGTGTCGAACTGCGACTGCAGCAGAGACGGGGGCATGAAGTGCTTCCTGCGCGACATGCGGTCGAGAAGCGTGTCGTAATCCGCTTGCAGATGGACGAAGAACAGATCCGGGTAGCCCCCGCGCAGCCAGTCCCGGTACAGCCGCGTCAGGGCGGAACAGGCCGTCACCGACGTTCCACCCTCCCCTGCCACTCGCTCGATCTCACCCGATACCGCAGCGAGCCACGGCCGACGGTCGTCGTCGTTCAGAGGGTGGCCGGCAGACATCTTGTCGATGTTGGCCTCGGGATGAAAAGTGTCGCCCTCGATGAAGGTGCTCCCCAGTGTCGTCGCCAGTGCGCTGCCGACGGTGGTCTTCCCGGTCCCCGACACACCCATCACGACTATGTGTCTCGGAATGCCGTCGGCGTGGTCCGTCACGTCAGAACACCACCCAGAGCAGTGAGGCGAGCGCGAAGACCGCGAGTCCCAATGTCGTTTCCATGACCGTCCAAGTCTTCAGAGTCGTCTTCTCGTCCATGCCGAAGAATCGGCTGACGAGCCAGAAACCCGAGTCGTTCACGTGCGAGAGCACGGTGGCTCCCGCAGCGATCGCGAACACGAGCAGTGCGATGTCGAAGTTACCCAACCCGAGCTCGACCACCTGAGCCGAGACCAGGCCGGCAGTGGTCGTCAGCGCGACCGTCGCGCTGCCCTGCGCGACACGGAGAGCCGCCGCGATGAGGAACGCCTGCACGATCAACGAGAACCCGAGATCCGACAGTGACTCCGTCAGAGACGCACCGATGCCGCTGGCGCGAAGGACTCCGCCGAACATTCCGCCGGCGCCCGTGATGAGGATGATCGCGCACACCGGGCCCAGGGCGTCGTCCATGAGCGACGTGGCCTTGGAGACGGAGAACCGTCCGGGTGCCAGGACCACGAGCGACAGGAGCACCGTCAGCAGCAGAGCGACGGGTGTCTGCCCCAGGAGAATGAGTGCGTCCGCCCATCCGGCGTCCTCCGAGACGATTCCGGCGGTCTGCAGCGTCGAGACACCGGTGTTCAGGCAGATGAGTATCAGCGGGAACAGGAGCAGTCCGAGGACGGCCAGGAAGCGCGGTGGCGCGACGGCAGGAGCGTCGGGGTCGTCGGCGGCATCAGCGAACAGCGCGGCCGGGCTGGTGACGAACCGGCGACCCAGGCGTGTGCCGACCAGGTAGGAACCGAGGAACCACGCGATGATCGCGATCGGGAGCCCGACGACGAGAGTGACGCCGATGTCTCCGCCCATGAGGTCCGCCGCTGCCACGGGTCCCGGGTGCGGCGGCACGATCGCATGCATGGCCGCGAAGGCGCCGGCTGTCGGCAGCGCGTAGAGCAGGACGGATCCGCCGAAGCGCCGCGCCACCGAGAAGATGATCGGCAGGAAGATGACGAGACCGGCGTCGAAGAAGATCGGGAACCCGAAGATCAAGGCGGCGACGCCGAGCGCGAAGGGAGCGCGCTTCTCACCGAAGCGTGCGATGAGGGTGTCCGCGAGAACCTGGGCCCCACCGGTCTTCTCGAGGAGTCGGCCGAGCATCACGCCCAGCGCGACGAGCAACGCGACGTTGCCGAGTGTCCCTCCGAAGCCCGAGAGGAGCGTGTCGGGTACGTCCGCGAGCGGGATGCCTGCGGCGACCGCCGTCACCATGCTCACCAGAACGAGCGACAGGAAGGCGTGGAGCTTCACCTTCATGATGAGGAAGAGCAGGACGGCCACGGCGATGGCCGCGACCGACAGCAGGTAGGCCGTTCCGTGTACCGGTTCCATGATGTCCACGCCGAGTCACCCTTTCGCGTGCCGAGATGTGTCCCGACACTAACGGCGCGACTCGCACGCACGGCGTTGCACGCGCCTCACCGTGTCCGAATCGTCACGTCCGGCGGGGTGTCATCGAGCGCGTGCCACGCGGCCCTCGTCCCACACCGGTTCACCCGACTCGTACACCCGACCATCCGCCCCGAAGACGAGGAACCGGTCGAAACTCCGAGCGAACCATCGGTCGTGCGTCACCGTGACCACGGTTCCGTCGAACGCGACGATCGCGTCCTGCAGGGAGTCGGCCGACTCGAGGTCGAGGTTGTCGGTGGGTTCGTCGAGGAGAAGCATCGTGGCGCCGGACAGCTCCAACAGCAGGATCTGTAACCGTGCCTGCTGACCACCGGAGAGGTCGTCGTACCTCTGCTCCGCCTGGCGGGAGAGCCCGTAGCGGTCCAGTGCGCGGGACGCGGCCTCCCGTCCCATCCCGTCACGGTGCGAGGTCCCGCGGTGCAGGATGTCCAGCAATGTGTTGCCCTCGAGGTCGGGACGGGTGTGGGTCTGAGCGAACAGTCCCGGGCGGACCCGCGCACCGAGAGTGGCTGTGCCCGTGTGCGGTACGGGTGCCAGGTCGATTTCACCGACAGGGAGGTGCTCGAGGTCGGGATCGGTTCCGCCGGCAGCGAGCAGCCGCAGGAAGTGCGATTTGCCGGACCCGTTGGAGCCCAGTACGGCCACGCGGTCGCCGTACCAGATCTCCGTGTCGAAGGGCTGCATGAGTCCGGTCAACTCGAGTGACGTGCACACGAGTGCACGCTTCGCGGTCCGTCCTCCCGTGAGCCGCACAGCGACGTTCTGGCGGAGCGGCACCGCCTCGGGTGGGCCCGCCTCCTCGAACTTCGCGAGCCTCGTCCGGGCCGCCTGATAGCGCGAGGCCACACCGTCGTTGAACTTCGCCTTCTCGCGCAGCCGCAGTACGAGCGCCTGCAGTTTCACCCGCTCCTCGTCCCACCGCGCCTTCAACTCGTCGAGTCGCGCGTTCCGCCTCTCGCGTGCCTCGGTGTAGGTGGAGAAGCCGCCGCCGTGCACCCACGCGGAGGCGCCGTTGATCCCCGGCTCCAGTGTCACGATGCGAGTCGCGGCCGTGGACAACAACTCTCGGTCGTGGCTGATGAACAGCACCGACTTGTCCGACGCGGCGATGGTGCGCTCGAGCCACCGCTTGCCCGGCACGTCGAGGTAGTTGTCGGGCTCGTCGAGCAGCAGCAGCTGATCGTTGCCCGCGAACAGTGCCTCGAGCACGAGCCTCTTCTGCTCGCCGCCACTGAGCGTGGACGCGGCCCGCCATTTCGCGCGTTCGAACGAGGTGCCCATCGCGGCCATGGTGACCTCGTCCCAGAACGGCTCGAGGTCGTACCCACCGATGTCGCCCCAGTCGGACAGCGCCTGTGCGTAGGCCATCTGGGTCGCTTCGTCGTCGTGCTCGATCATCGCGTTCTCGGAGTCGTCCAGTCGCCGGGCGGCCGTACGGACGGGCTCCGCACACACGGACAGCAGGAGGTCACGCACCGTCGACTCGTCGCGCACCTGGCCGACGAACTGCCGCATCACCCCGAGCGTTCCGGAGCGCGTCACGCTCCCCTCGTCCGGCGGCACGTCACCGGCGACGATGCGGGTGATGGTGGTCTTGCCGGTGCCGTTGGGTCCGATCAGTGCGGTCTTGGCCCCGTCACCGACCCGGAAGGACACGCCGTCCAGCAGTTGGCGGCCGTCGGGCAGGAAGTAGTCGACGTCGGACAGTTCGAGATGGGACACAGGACGTCAGACTACGGCCGGTCGATCGCGTCCTCCACGCCATATTCGTGCGTCGCTGGAGACGTCGCGGAACCCCGTCGGGCAAACTTGACCGATGCAGCCCACACAGCGACCCGTCACTCCCGGCGAGACCGGACGGCCGCGGCTCGTCGCATCGGACGTCGACGGAACGCTCATCGACCACCACGAGCGCGTGACGGCTCGAACGAAGGCCGCGGTGCACGCCGTCGTGGCGGCCGGGGACACCTTCGTGCTGTCGACGGGTCGACCGCCGCGGTGGATTGGGCCCATCGTCGAGCAGCTGGGTCACGCGCCCATGGCCGTGTGCGCCAACGGCGCGGTGATCTACGACAGCGAGAACGACGTGGTCGTGTCGGCGCGGACGTTGAGCGTGACCGATCTGGCCGAGCTGGCCGCTCTTGCGGAGTCCCTCATCGCCGGGTGCGGCCTCGCGGTGGAGCGGGTCGGCCGCAGCGCGCACGACGCGGCGACGCCGCAGTTCGTGAGCTCCCCCGGCTACGAGCACGCGTGGCTCAACCCCGACAACACCGAGACGTCCTCGGAGGAGGTGCTGTCCGCCCCCGCCGTGAAGTTGCTGATCCGGCAGTCGTCGATGACGAGCGGGGACATGGCGGCCGCGCTGACGTCCCATGTGGAGCACCTCGCCGACGTGACGTTCTCGACCGACAACGGGCTGATCGAACTGAGTCCGCCCGGGGTGTCGAAGGCGTCGGGACTGCTGGAGATCGCGCGCACACTCGGCATCGACGCGTCCGAGATGATCGCCTTCGGAGACATGCCGAACGACGTGCCGATGCTGACGATGGTCGGCCACGGCGTCGCGATGGGCAATGCGCACCCCGCTGCGATCGCCGCGGCCGACGAGGTCACCACGAGCAACGCGGACGACGGCGTCGCCCGCGTGCTCGAACGGTGGTGGAGCTAGAGCAGAACGATCAGCCGACGGGCGCTGCCTCGGGAGCCGGGGCAGCCTCGGGGGCCGGTGCGGGAGCGTCCACCGGCGCGCCGGCGTTCATCTCCGCGGTGTACGTGTCGGTGAAGGTCTTCACGACCGTCGTCACGATCCCCGTGATCTCGTCGAACGAGAGCGACCCGTTCTCGAAGTCGGACTGCCATCCGTTCGGGATGCGGTACTCGTCGGACGTCGGCAGTCCGAGAGATCCGGACTCCGAGCCCATGGCGACGAACTGCTTGAAGATCTGGCCGAGCACCGAGACCACCTGGCCGGTGGGCGTCGTGTAGATCGATCCGTTGGCGAAGTCCGCGCGGGTCTGTCCCTCGGGTGCGGGGAGCAGTCCGGTCAGGGCGGCGCCGAGTCGACCCGACTCACCGCCCTCGGCGACCCACTTCTGCACGATCGGGTTCTGAACGCCCATCGCGAGGAGTTCGGACACGAGCCCGGTCAGCGTGTTGCCGGGTGCCGGTGACGACGCGTCGACACTCGGGGGAGCGGCGACGGGCGGCGCCACCAGGCCCTCGTCGGTCGAGGTCCCGGTACCGGGCTCCGCCGGTGTCGGGGTGCCGGTCCCGTTCAGGTTGGCTGCCGCGATGGACCGGATGTCGTCCATACGTGCGTAGGCGGCGTCGCCCGGGCACTCGGTGTTGCCGACGTCGCGGTGCGCGAAGATCACCGGGAGATCGATCGAGCGGCCCTGCTGGACGAACGTGTACTGCGTGCCCTCGGACGTCATCGTGGTGGTCCCCTTCGGGTCCAGGCCGGCCTTGCCGAGACGCCACCCGAGGAACTTGCCGGCAGCGTCGAGCGACTCCTGCGTCGGCTGCTCCGAGCTGTAGTCGCCCATCAGCGCGATGCCCATGGTGTTCTCGTTGAAGCCGCCCGCGTGCGCGCCCTCGACGTTGCGATCGAGGCCACCTGCGCGGCCCTCGAACACCTGGCCGTACTTGTCCACCAGCACGTTGTAACCGATGTCGCACCAGCCCAGTGTCTGCGCGTGGTACGCGTAGATCGCCCGGACGATGCCCGCGGACTCGTCCTTGCTGTAGTTGTTGCTGCCCGCGGTGTGGTGCACCGTGGCGCCGCCGAGAGAGTCGTCGTACGTGGGAGAACCGCAGCGCTTCGACTCGTCCGCTCCCCACTGGGCGCGGGTGATCACGGCGGGTCCGGAGCCGTCGACGGGGGTCGCGATGTCACTCAGCGTGCTGTCGGCCGCCGAGGTGCCGGGCGTGATGAGCACGGCGGTCGCGTCCGCGAGGGCGTTCGCGATCGGCTGGGCCCGCAGCGGGCGGGACGACGACGCCGGGACGTAGCCGAGCTCGGGTGCCGGCGCGACGGGATCGGCTGCGTCCGGAGCGGGAGCCGCCTCGGGTGCCGGCGCCGCCTCGGGAGCGGGTGCCGGCGGCTCGACCGGGAAGGCCGGGTCGGCGGGGTTCAGCACGGCGCCGGCCGGGACGGTGGGGCTCAGCAGGAACTGGACGCGCTTGGTCAGGCCCACGTAGATGGGCTCCGTGCCGTTGGCGACGGCGGGCACGTCCGAATCGGTGCGACCGGTGTCGATGGACTGCGTCTCGTTCCACGGACCCCAGGAACCGTCGTCGAGCTGGGCACGCACACGGGCCACCGCAGAGCCGAGCTGGTCGGCCGTCAGCGCGACCATGCTGAAGGGGGTGTCCTGGGACACCTCCTTGACCACGGCGCCGTCCTGCGAGCCGTCCACCTCGGACGGCGCGGGGGCTGCCGGATCGGTGGGCGACGCGGCGGGCACCTCGGGAACCGTGAGTCCGGGGATGGACGGGATCTCGAAGGAGTCGGGCAGCGACAGATCGCGCAGCGACCCCAGGTCGATGTCCGGCAGATCCAGCCCGGTGAGTTCCTTCACGGGGATGACGATGTCGGGTGCGTTCGCGAGCGCCAGCTTGGCGATCTGCGTGGGAACGACGGTGGTCGTGTCGTTGGCCGCGCGCACTCCGGTGGTGCTGTCCCCGACGGCGTAGACCACGACAGGACTCGTGACCGCGAGTGCGGCGACGACACCCAGAATCAGTGACGGCTTCGGTCGACGGTGCAAGACGATTTCTCCCCTGGTAGACGTTGCCCCGCGATCACCGTCACATGTGACGGATGTGACTCATGTGATAGATGATGCGCAACAAGCGCCACACTAACCACAGAAACACCAACCATCAACCTCAAGTAGAGGGTTCGGCCAGGTGTTCGAACGATTCGCCCGTCGGGAGGGTCGACGTGCGGGTTGCGGGACGACTACACAGCGTCGGATACCCTGGTCACCCGTGACTGATACTTCGCGAGGACGGTACGACCTGATCGTCGTGGGGTCCGGTTTCTACGGCCTCACGATCGCCGAGCGGAGTGCCGCGGAACTGGGAAAACGAGTGCTCGTGCTCGACCGGCGCTCCCACATCGGAGGCAATGCCTACTCCGAACCCGAGCCCGGTACCGGCATCGAGATCCACAAGTACGGCGCCCACCTCTTCCACACGTCGAACGAGAAGGTGTGGGAGTACGTCACTCGCTTCACCGAGTTCACGGGCTACCAGCACCGCGTGTTCGCCCTGCACAAGGGCCAGGCGTACCAGTTCCCGATGGGCCTGGGCCTGGTGTCCCAGTTCTTCGGCCGCTACTTCACTCCCGCCGAGGCGCGCGCGCTCATCGAGGAGCAGTCCAGCGAGATCTCGGTCGAGGATGCCGCGAATCTCGAGGAGAAGGCCATCGCGCTGATCGGCCGCCCCCTGTACGAGGCGTTCGTGCGCGACTACACCGCCAAGCAGTGGCAGACCGATCCCAAGGATCTGCCCGCGGGCAACATCGCGCGGCTCCCGGTCCGCTACACCTTCGACAACCGCTACTTCAACGACACCCACGAGGGTCTGCCCGTCGACGGCTACACCGCGTGGCTCGAGAACATGGCGAAGAGCGACCTCATCGAGGTCCGGCTGGACACGGACTGGTTCGACGTCCGTGACGAACTCCGGGCCGAGAGCCCGGACGCGCCGATCGTCTACACGGGGCCGCTGGACCGGTACTTCGACTACTCCGAGGGCGAACTGGGTTGGCGCACACTCGACTTCGAGACCGAGGTGCTCGACACCGGTGACTTCCAGGGCACCCCGGTGATGAACTACAACGATGCGGACGTGCCCTACACGCGCATCCACGAGTTCCGGCACTTCCATCCCGAGCGCGACTACCCCGCGGACAAGACGGTCATCATGCGCGAGTACTCCCGGTTCGCGGAGTCGGGAGACGAGCCGTACTACCCCATCAACACTCCCGACGACCGCGCGAAGCTGGCGGCCTACCGGGCCCGCGCCAAGCAGGAGACGGCCGAGAACTCCGTCCTGTTCGGCGGCCGACTGGGCACCTACCAGTACCTCGACATGCACATGGCCATCGCCAGTGCGCTCACCACGTTCGAGAACACGTTGCGCCCCCACCTCGAATCCGGTGCTCCACTGGGTGATTCGGCGTGAGCGAGGACCAGTTGCTGGGGCGGTCGCTGCTCCAACGCATCCTGCTCCCGCGCGCCGGTGAGCCGCTCGACGTCCGCACCCTGTACACGGACGAGGCCCGCACCAACCCGCGCCGCGCGCATTCGCTCTCTCGCACCTCGGTGTCCATCGGATCCGAGTCGGAGGTCTCCTTCGGCACGTACTTCAACGCGTTCCCGGCGAGCTACTGGCGACGGTGGAGCACGCTGGATTCCGTCGTCCTGCGGGTCGAGCTGATCGGCCACTGCCGCGTCGACGTCTACCGCTCGAAGGCGGACGGGTCCCGGATCCACGTCCAGGGCGGCGACACCGACGACGCGACGACGGTCGACGGCGACGTCACGACTCTCGAGTTCGTCGTCGAGCTCGGTCCCTTCGAGGACGGCGGATGGATCTGGTTCGACGTCACCACGGACACCGACGTCGAGGTGCGGTCCGCCGGGTGGTTCGCACCCGTCGACGCGCCCGGACGCGCGTCCGTGGCCATCGGCATCCCCACGTTCAACCGGCCGACGGACTGCGTGAAGGCGCTGACGGCGATCGCGTCCGATCCACTGGTCATGGCCGTCGTCGACGCCGTCATCGTGCCCGACCAGGGCACCCGCAAGGTGCGCGACGAGCCCGGATTCGACGACGCCGCGGCCGCGTTCGGCGATCTCCTCAGCATCCACGACCAGGCCAACCTCGGTGGATCCGGCGGATACAGCCGGATCATGTACGAGGCGCTCGAGAACACCGACGCCGAGCACATCCTCTTCATGGACGACGACATCGAGATCGAGCCCGACTCGATCCTGCGGGCGCTCGCCATGGCCCGCTTCGCGAAGGTGCCGACACTCGTCGGTGGCCAGATGCTCAACCTGCAGGCACGAAGTCACCTGCACGTGATGGGCGAGAAGATCGACACCGGCATCTTCATGTGGGGTGGCGCCCAGAACGTCGAGTACGACCACGACTTCGCCGAGAAGCCGCTCCGCGAGTCGACACTGCTGCACCGCCGGATCGACGTCGACTACAACGGCTGGTGGATGTGCCTCATCCCGCGGGTGGTCGCCGAGACGATCGGTCAGCCGCTGCCGCTGTTCATCAAGTGGGACGACGCCGAGTACGGACTGCGAGCCCGCGAGGCCGGGTTCCCCACGGTGACTCTCCCGGGGGCCGCGATCTGGCACATGGCGTGGAGCGACAAGGACGACGCCATCGACTGGCAGGCGTACTTCCACCTGCGCAACCGCCTCGTGGTGGCGGCGTTGCACTCCCCGGGTTCCGCCCGCGGCCTCGTGGTGAACACCGTCAAGGCCACGATGAAGCATCTGCTGTGCCTCGAGTACTCCACGGTCGCGATCCAGAACATGGCGATCCGCGACTTCCTCGCCGGCCCCGAGCACATCATGGACATCCTGCCGACGGCGCTCGCCGAGGTGCACCGGGTACGCAGGCAGTACCCCGACGCCGTGGTCGTCCCGTCGTCGACGTTGCTCCCGCCGGCCAGCGGCGCGGACGTTCCCGCCGTCGCCGAGCCGGTCGGCGCCGTGGCCAAGGTGTCCCGGCTGGCGAAGGGCCTGATCCACAACGCCCGAGGTGCGCAGCGGCAGCACCACGACCGTCCCCAGCTCAACGTGCCGACGCTCGATGCGCGCTGGTACCTGCTCTCGCAGGTCGACGGTGTCACCGTCACCACCGCCGACGGACGCGGCGTCGTGTACCGCAAGCGGGATCCGAAGATCGCCTCCGCGCTGCTCGGAGAGGCGCTCTCGCTGCGCCGCAAGCTGGCGTCGCGCTTCCCCGAGCTGTCCGACCGGTACCGTCGCGCCGTGCCCGAACTCACCAGCAAGGAGCGTTGGGAACGTGTCTTCTCCTATCCGAACTGACAACCTGGTTCGAACCGACCTGCGGGTCCTCACCGCGGTGCAGAGCAGCGTCGGTTCACTGCCGGGCGCCGTGCGTGTCGCTCGAGGGATGTCGCACTTCGGTGAGCACGCCCTCGGGTGGATCGCCATCGGCGGTGTCGGTGCCGTGGTCGACTCGGCGCGGCGCGAGCAGTGGGCGTCGGTCGCGGTCGGTGCCGTCGGTGCGCACGCGGCGTCGATCGTCGTCAAGCGCATCTCGCGGCGTCGGCGCCCGACCCATCCGTCCGTGCGCGTCGGCGTCTCCACGCCCAGCCGGTTCAGCTTCCCGTCGTCGCACGCGACGTCCACCACGGCCGCGGCGCTGCTGATCGGCCGCGCGAGCGGTCTGCCCGTGGCACCGGTGCTGGTGCCCGCGATGCTGGTGTCGCGCCTGGTGCTCGGTGTTCACTACCCTTCCGACGTACTCGTGGGCTCCGCGCTCGGCGCGCTGTCCGCGGCGGCGACGGTGCGAGCCGAGAAGAACGCGGCGGTCCGATTCGGCCTGACCGGCGGAGACGCAGCGGCCACGACAGCAGGAGCAGCATGAGCGAGGAACCCGCCGTCGTCGGCGCGCCCCCGAAGAACCTGGCCACGGGCATCGTCAAGGCGGTGCGCCCGCGCCAGTGGGTCAAGAACGTGCTGGTCCTGGCGGCGCCCCTGGCTGCCGGCTCGGTCACCGAGAGCTCGGTGCTCCTGCCGGTCGCGCTCGCGTTCCTCGTCTTCTGCATGGCCGCGTCGGGCATCTATCTGGTCAACGACGCGATGGACGTCGAGGCGGACCGGGCGCACCCCACCAAGCGATTCCGTCCCATCGCGGCGGGTGTCCTCCCGGTCAACCTGGCCTTCGCGATGGCGGTGGTGCTGCTCGGCGGCGCGATCGGGCTCTCGTTCCTGGCCAACTGGAACCTCGCCGTGGTCATGGGCGTCTACATCGCGGTCCAGCTCGCGTACTGCTTCGGCCTGAAGCACCAGGCGGTGCTCGACATCTGCATCGTCTCGTCCGGCTTCCTGCTGCGCGCGATCGCGGGCGGCGTGGCGGCCGACATCCCGCTGTCGCAGTGGTTCCTGCTGATCATGGCCTTCGGATCGCTGTTCATGGCAGCCGGCAAGCGGTACGCCGAACTGCAGCTCGCCGAACGCACCGGCGCCAAGATCCGCAAGTCGCTGGAGAACTACACCACCACCTACCTGCGGTTCGTGTGGACGCTCAGCGCCACGGCCGTCGTCATCTGCTACGGACTGTGGGCCTTCGACCAGGACGCGAAGAACGGCAGTTCCCTCTTCGCGATCTCGATGGTTCCCTTCACTGTCGCTATCCTGCGGTACGCAGTGGACGTGGACGGTGGCGAAGCGGGCGAGCCCGAGGAGATCGCACTCGGGGACCGGGTGCTCCAGATGCTCGCCATCGTGTGGATCGGAGTGGTGGGTGTCGCTGTCTACCTCGCATGAGGAACTGACAGAACGTACCGGCGACGAGCAGTCGCGGGCCGAGGACCGGGTGGGAACGCCCGGGTGGGCCCGAGCGACCGGCGTCGCCGGTATCGCCGTGGTCGCGGTGCTGACCTTCTGGGGCGCCTGGGACCGCCGTTGGATCGCGGACGACGGACTGATCGTGCTGCGCACGGTCCGCAACCTCCTGGCCGGCAACGGGCCGGTGTTCAACGCGGGCGAGCGCGTCGAGACCAACACGAGCGCCGCCTGGACCTATGTCGTGTACGCCTTCTCGTGGCTCAGCGGTGTCCGCCTCGAGTACGTGGTGCTGACCATCGCCCTCGTGCTGACGACGGCGGCCGTCACGGTCGCGATGATCGGCACGGCACGCCTGTACGCCGGGCGCGCGGTGCTCGTGCTCCCCGCAGGAGCGCTCGTCTACATCGCCGTACCGCCGGCACGCGACTTCGCGACGTCCGGCCTCGAGTCGTGCCTGGTCATCTTCTGGATCGCGGTCCTGTGGTGGCTGATGCTCCGGTGGGCGGACCGACGGGTGGAGAACCCGTCGTCGGCACTCGTGCTCGTCATCGCGTTCTGGGGCGGACTGTCGCCCCTCGTCCGCCCGGAACTCGTCATCGTCGGCGGCCTCGCGCTCCTCATGCTCGTCGTCGCGACGTCGGGATGGATCCGCCGCGGCGCCGTCGTCGTGGTCGCCGGTCTGCTCCCGGTGGGCTACCAGATCTGGCGCATGGGCTACTACGCGCTGCCGTACCCGAACACCGCGGTGTCGAAGGACGCCGGCGGCGCCAAGTGGGCGCAGGGTTCGACGTATCTGTGGAACCTCGTGGGGCCCTACGCCCTGTGGGTGCCCGCGGTGCTGGTCGTCGTGGCCGCGGCACTGGCCGCCACCTGGATCGGGCCCGGTGCGGCTCGACGTGGCGAGGCGCCGCGCGGTCTCGCCGGACTGGTCTCCCGGATCCGGACGCCGAGCGCCGTGGTGGTCTTCGCCCTCGTGTCGGGTCTGATCTCCACGGTGTACGCGGTGCGAGTTGGCGGCGACTTCATGCACGGCCGCACTCTGCTCCCCGCGCTGTTCCTGCTGCTGCTCCCGGTCGCCGTGGTGCCGATCCCGCTGCGGCGCGGGATCGTGGCGCTGGTGTCGTGCGTCGCGCTGTGGCTCGGCGTGGTCGTCTGGGCGATCTTCGCGGCCACCACCACCGGCATGCCGCAGGGCACGACGGTCGGGCGTAGCGGCATCGTCGACGAGCGGGCCTTCTACTCCGAGAACACCGGCCACCGCCATCCGATCCTGGCCAGCGACTACCTGGACTACCCGCGCATGCGGGCAATGGTGCAGACCATCGAGAACACGCCGGACGGCGGTCTGTTGCTGCCGTCCGCGCAGTTCACCTACTGGGACGTGGTGCCGCCGCCCCTGCCGATTCCCGAGGGCGGCGACGAGCACGTCGTCTACTTCCTCAACTTGGGAATGACCAGCATGAATGTGGGGCTCGACGTCCGGGTGCTGGATCAGATGGGCCTGGCGTATCCGTTGGCGGCGCACACGGAACGGCTCGACAACGGCCGCATCGGACACGACAAGAACCTGTACCCGGACTGGGTGGTCGCGGACACCGGAATGGTGGACGTGCATCCCTTCCTGCCGTTCTATCTGGACGAGGAATGGGTGGAGCAGGCGCAGGTCGCGTTGACCTGTCCGGAGACGCAGGAACTGCTGACGTCCTACCGTTCGGAGCTCACGCGGGCCCGATTCGTGCAGAACTTCAAGCACTCGTTGGATCTCGCGGGGTACCGATTCGACCGGGTGCCGAAGTACGAAATACAACGGTGTAATTTGGAGATGCCCCCGGAGCGGCCCGCATCGTGACGATGTGCGGCAAGTGAGATCCGCGTCACAGTGAGATCACCGGGTCATGGCGTTTCGGTGTCGTGAGTATTCCGATTTCGACGTCCCGGCTGGATTCCGGCATCTCGTTTGTGTAACGCTGTCTCCGTCGGCGGAGATATGTGTAGATGATGTGCGTCGACGTGCAGGATCGCCCGCGGGGCGATCGTGCGCGGAAGACGAGACCGATGGTTCAGGTTCCGAGGTCTTCCTCGGAGCGTGACCGGATATCGATCGACGAAGCGGTGCGGCCGTCCGGCTGCACGGAACTGTGAGAGGCCGAATGTATGCGTGACGGGTCCGTTACCGATGTCGCTGGTGACGACAGCGCTCTGCCGCGTAAGGCTTCACGCCTGCGCACCCCCCGAGTGGGCCGACGTATGCGTCAGGCCCTCGTCTCCGTCGTGATGGCCGCCGCCATCCCCCTCGGCCTCGCGGTCGTGGGCACCGGAGCCACTGCCAACGCCGAGATCCGTGCCGGATTCGACGTCTGGTCCGACTCGTCCATGGGTCCGATCAAGAGTCGCGTCTGGCGCGCCGCCGACGGCAACACGTCGAAGGTCGTGTACCTCCTCGACGGTCTCCGCGCGACGCCGGACATCAGCGGATGGGAGCACGAGACCAATGCGGGCTCGTTCCTCTCGGACAACAACATCAACGTCGTCCAGCCGGTCGGCGGTGAGTCCAGCTTCTACACCGACTGGTACGCACCGTCGAACTTCAACGGCCAGCAGATCACGTACAAGTGGGAGACGTTCCTGACGCAGGACCTCCCCAACCGTCTCGCAGCGGGTGACCTCGGCTTCTCGCGTCAGAACAACGGCATCGTCGGTCTGTCGATGGGCGGCAGCGCTGCGCTGACACTCGCCGCGTACCACCCGAACCAGTTCAGCTACGCCGGCTCGCTGTCCGGCTACCTGAACATCTCGGCGCCCGGCATGCGCGAGGCCATCCGCGTCGCGATGCTCGACGCCGGTCGCTACAACGTCGACAGCATGTGGGGACCGCCCTGGAACCCGGCGTGGCTCCGCAACGACCCGTTCGTCTTCGCGCCGCGTCTGCGTGACAACGGCACGCGTGTCTGGGTCTCGGCCGCCAGCGGCCTCCCGGGCAACTACGACCGTCCGGGCTCGCTGCTCGACTACTACAACACCGCCAACGGCATGGGCCTCGAGGCTCTGGCGCTCGCCAACAGCCGCGCGTTCCAGGTCCGCATGGCCTCGATCGGCGCCAACAACGTCACCTACAGCTTCCCCGCGCAGGGAACGCACCGGTGGGGTTACTGGTTCGATCAGATCGTGCAGATGATGCCCGACCTGCGTGCCAACATCGGCTGAGTCAGCTCGGTAGTCGACAGCCCCGGCCCTCGCTTCGGCGACGGTGTCCGGGGCTGTCGCATGTTCTGAGGCGACTCCAGTAACATTTGCACCACCAGTCACAGCGAGTCTCCCCGAGACCGTCCCCGTGACCGTGTAGAACAAGATCGGCGGCACTCTCGACCTACCGGACCTCTCCGGCACGCCGACGGCCCCGCACAGTCTGACGTTTCGAGGAAGCGAGTCCCACACATGCGAGTTCCGAACGGCCGGAGAGCGCGGATCCTGTCCGCCCTGGCGGTCACGCTGGTTCTTCCGCTCGCAGGGGGCCAGGCCGCCACGGCGGTCGCGTCTCCGGTCCACGCGGCACCTGTCCAGGCAGCGCCGCTGCGCGCGCAGGCGGATGCCGGCGCCACCGTGTCCGCGGTCGACTGGATCACCGACCGCCGTGTCGCGGTGTGGGTGAACTCGCCGTCCATGGGAGTCCCGATCCAGGTGCAGCTGCTGCTCGCGCGGGACTGGAACAAGAACCCGCAGGCCACGTTCCCGTCGGTGTGGATGCTCGACGGCATGCGCGCGACCGACACCGAGAACGGCTGGACCGCCGAGACCGACGCCGAGTCCTGGTTCGCCGACAAGAACGTCAACGTCGTGCTGCCCGTCGGCGGTCAGTCGAGCTTCTACTCCGACTGGGCCGAGCAGAACAACGGCCGGAACTACAAGTGGGAGACGTTCCTGACCAAGGAGCTCCCGCCCATTCTCGAGCGTGACTGGCGCTCCAACCAGACGCGCGCGGTCGCCGGTCTCTCCATGGGCGGCACCGCCGCGATGACGCTCTCGGCGCGGAACCCGGGCTTCTTCCGATTCGCCGGATCGTTCTCCGGCATCCTCAGCACCACGACGCTCGGCATGCCGCAGGCCATCGGGTACGCCATGCAGGACGCGGGCGGCTTCGACGCCGGTGCCATGTGGGGCGTGCCGTCGAGCGAGCTGTGGGCTCAGCACGACCCGTACGTTCTCGCGGAGAAGCTGAAGGGCATGAGCCTGTACGTCTCGAGCGGCAGCGGTACCGCCGGACCGTACGACCAGCAGTCCGACATCCCCGGCATCAGCACGAACTACGCCGGCATGGGTCTCGAGATCCTGTCGCGGCTCACGTCGCAGACGTTCGCGACCAAGCTCAACAAGCTCGGCATCCCGGCCTCGATCAACTACCGGCCGTCCGGAACCCACTCGTGGCAGTACTGGCAGTTCGAGCTCCGCCAGGCATGGCCGCAGATCGCCACCGCCCTCGGCGTCGAGGTGGACAAGCCCGCGTGCAGCGTCGGCGGGAACATCGGCGGCACCGCGAGCGCCAACGGATGGCTCGGCGACTGCCTCACCTCCGAGTACGACGTCGCGGGTGGGCGGGCACAGGACTTCCGGTTCGGTCGCATCTTCTCCTCCGACGGGGGCACGCACGTCGTCGCCGGTGCGATCGGTGGCGCGTACGCGGCCAACGGCGGTCCGGCCGGCGCACTGGGCATGCCGCTGTCGGGTGAGCTCGGAACCCCGGACGGCCGTGGACGCTACAACTCGTTCCGCAACGGAATGGTCTACTGGACCCCGCAGACCGGTGCGCACGCAGTGCGCGGCGCGATTCTCGACGAGTGGGCCCGCCAGGGCTACGAGGGTGGGCCGCTGGGCTACCCGCTGCGCGACGAGGTGCAGACCCCGAACAAGCCGGGTGCGGTCCAGGGCTTCGAGATCGGTGCGATGTACTTCTCGCCCGACACCGGCACGCACGCCGTGATGGGCAAGATCATGGAGAAGTACGGCCAGCTCGGGTGGGAGAACGGGGCACTCGGCTTCGCGAAGACCAACGAGGTCCCGGTCCGTGACGGCGGTCGTTTCACCGAGTTCCAGGGCGGCAACATCTACTGGTCGCCCGCGACCGGCGCGTGGTGCATCCTCAACGGCCAGATATTCGACGCGTGGAAGAGCGTCGGGTACGAGAACGGTCGCCTGGGATACGTCACCAGCGATCAGTTCGACATCCCCGGCGGTGTCCAGCAGAACTTCCAGAACGGCTTCGTGACGGTGCGGGACGGCGTCGTCCAAATCGTTCCCTGACCCGACACCGGGCGGTGCCGACACGGTAGGACTTCGCCCTGCGGCCGGCCTCCGGCCTTGCCGCACACAGAGTCCTCTCAGACCGTGCCGGTACCGTCCGCTGTCAGTTGCCGTGCCCCGATGACAGTAAGGACGTTCTCGTGACCTCGAGGTTCGCCACCACCGTCGCTCCCGTGATGCTGGCCGTCGCGGCCGGTGCTCTGCTCACCGCGTGCGGCGGCGACGACTCCTCGGCCAGCAGCACGCCGTCCCTCACGTCGAGCGCCACCGCCGCTGCGACCACGACGGAGGCGCCGACCTCCACGTCCGCGTCCGCCACGTCGACCTCGCCTGGCGCGACCACGAGTCCGGGCGCGGCGGCGACCGCTCCCGACGAGGCGGAGCCGGTGCCCAGTGGCTTCCCCGGCCCGACCGAGGTGCCGATCGACGCACGTGGAACCGCGTTCCTCGACGCTCTGAAGTCCCGCGGCGTCACGGTGGCCGGCAACGGCGACATCGCCATCGGCACGGCGAGCTACATCTGCGCCGCCCAGTCCGAGGGTGTGGCGGACGACCAGGTCCTCACCTTCGTCACCGCGAACGTCGGTGCCGAGGCGTCGGCGTCCGGTGCGACCATCAGCGCCGAGGACGCGTCGCGGACCGCACAGACGTACGTCGACGTCGCGCGCTCGACGTACTGCGGATAGGCGGCGCCTCGTGACACGATCCGGTCGGCCCGGGCCGCCGCGTCGGCGTTCGGTGGCGCGCACACTGCTCGTCCTGCTCGCGGTCGCGCTCGTCGTCGTCCTCGTCCTGCTGTTGCTCTGGTACCTGCTCGCGGGTCGACTGACGACACCCGGTCCCGGTGAGCCGCAGGTTCCCGGCGCCGAGCCGCCCACCTCGCAGCCGGCGTCGTGCCCCGACGTGTTCGTGCTCTCGGTGCCGGGCACGTGGGAGTCGAACGCGGCGGACGATCCCTACGCTCCCACCGCGAACCCGATCTCGTTGATGCTGAACGTGACTCAGCCGCTGCAGCAGCAGTTCGGCCCCGAGCGCGCCGAGGTCTACACGGTTCCGTACGTCGCGCAGTTCTCGAATCCCATCGCGTTCCCGCCCGACGGCCAGGCCTCGTACAACGTCAGCCGGTCGGAGGGCGCCGCGAAGGCGAACGAGATCCTGGCGCAGCGGTCCTCGGAGTGCCCGCTCACGTCCTACGTGCTCGCAGGGTTCTCGCAGGGAGCAGTCATCGTCGGCGATCTCGCCGCGTCGATCGGCGCAGGGGCGGGTCCGGTTCCGGCGGAGCGAGTCCTCGGCGTCACCGTCATCGCGGACGGCCGACGCGACGGCACCAGCGCGCAGCAGATCGGCCCGCCGGTGGACGGCGTGGGCGCGGAGGTGGCTCTCGGCGGTCTCGACGTACCCGGAATCACCATGACCGGTGCCCGCCAGGGTGGGTTCGGTGCGCTCGCCGATCGGACCTTCTCGATCTGCGCTCCCGGCGACCTCATCTGCGCGGCGCCGCCCGAGGCGATGTCGCTCCGGAACATCCCGTCGTCGCTGACCGCACTGGCCGGTGCGGCGGGTAATCCGGTGCACGGCAACTACGCTCGGTACGTCGTCGACGACGCCGGCACCACCGCCACACAGTGGACGGCGAACTGGGCGGCGGGGCTCGTCGCGTCGGCTCCGACGCCTGCTCACAGCTGACGGAAGGTGCTGCGCGGGGCAACTTTGGTCTCGAGCCGGTAACGGTTAGAGTGGCGAGTCGGCTTCGACTCCGGCCACCGCACCTTCCCTCGACGCTGCAGGAGAGAAAATTCATGAGTTCTGCCGACGCCGCGGCCACCACTGCGCCACTGCGCACGTTCCGCTTCGCGGCAGGCGGTGAGGGCAACCCGGACGAGGGCGGCGCACGGCGTTTCGTGAAGTTGGCGCAGAAGGCGGAGGAGCTGGGTTTCGACAGCTTCATGATTCCCGACCACCTGGGCAACCAGGTCGGCCCCATCGCCGCGCTCGGCGCGCTGGCCGTCGCCACCGACAAGATCCGCCTCGGGACCGCAGTCCTCGCGAACGGTTTCCGTCACCCGGCGGTGCTGGCGAAGGACGCGACGACCATCGACCAGATCTCCGGCGGACGGCTCGAGCTGGGAATCGGTGCGGGCTGGCTCAAGGAGGAGTACGACAAGGCGGGCATGGCCTACGAGAGCCCCGGTGTGCGCATCGAGAAGCTCGACGAGTCGCTCACCATTCTCGACACCCTGATGCGTGGGCAGGAGTGCCACTTCCAGGGCAAGCACTACCAGGTGAACGGGTTGCAGGGCAGCCCGCGGCCGCGCCAGGGCCCCCGGCCTCCCATCGCCGTGGGCGGCGGCGGCCCGAAGATGCTCGCGATGGCAGCCAAGCACGCCGACATCATCTCCCTGGTCCCCAGCACCACGCGCGAGGGCAAGCTCAAGCTGTCCGAGATCACCATGGAGAAGAGCATCGAGCGCGTCGAGCTCATCCGCGCCGCTGCGGGCGACCGGTTCGCCGACATCGAGCTGAACTGGACCATCACGACCATCCTGATCTCGGACGATCGGGAGCAGACGGCGGAGATGGTCATCGGTGCGCTCGACAACGGCTTCCCGCCCAACATGGAGGTCGACACCCGTCTGACCGTCGAGCAGATCCTGGAGTCGCCGTACATCGCGATCGGGAGCTTCGAGGAGATCGCGGACCAGATCCGGAACGTGCGGGCCCGGACGACCATGTCGTACGTCGGTGTCTTCCCGACGCAGATGGACGCCTTCGCTCCGGTCATTCCGCTGCTGGCGGGAGAATGACGGTCGTCGCTCGGCGGGTCTGTACCATGCTTGTGGTTCTCGCTGTCACGATCGGTGAGCGGGACCGGTGAGACTTACCGGTGAGTAAGATGACGACGCTCGAGAACGAGCGCGTGCATCCAGCAGACCGCGCCCACATTAGAACTGGGCGGTGTCGTGTAGCCGGCGGTGTCGCACTGCTTCGGAGGAGAGAATGATGAGTAACTCGTTCGACGATTTCGTCGACGACACCGGCAACATCGTGATCCGCGAGGATCTGACGCTGGTCCGCCACGTCGAGCAGAACGTCGCGGACAACGGCGACGACCTGGCCTACCGCTACGTGGACTACTCGCGGGAGCGCGACGGTGAGGTGCACGAGCTCACCTGGTCGCAGTTCGGTGCCCGTCTGCGCGCCGTGGCCGCGCGCCTGCAGCAGGTGACGTCGCCCGGTGACCGCGTGGCGATCCTCGCTCCGCAGGGCCTCGACTACGTCGTGGCGTTCTTCGGTGCCGTGTACGCGGGCACCATCGCGGTACCGCTCTTCGATCCGGACGAGCCCGGACACAGCGACCGCCTGCACGCCGTGCTCGACGACTGCTCGCCGTCGGCGATCCTCACCGCGACCAACTCGGCCGCCGGTGTACGCCAGTTCTTCCGCGCTCTTCCCGCAGCGCAGCGCCCCCGCATCATCGCGGTCGACGCCATCCCGGACAGCGTCGGCGCCACCTGGACCGAGCCGCCCACCGACATCGACGCGATCGCGTACCTGCAGTACACGTCCGGATCGACCCGCGTGCCGGCCGGTGTGGAGATCACGCACCGCGCCGTCGGCGTCAACGCCCTGCAGATGGTCGACGCGATCGAGCTGAACCACGACTCGCGCGGCGTCACGTGGCTGCCGCTGTTCCACGACATGGGCCTGCTCACGGTGATCCTGCCGGCGCTGGGCGGCAAGTACATCACCATCATGAGCCCGCGTGCCTTCGTGCAGCGGCCGTGGCGATGGATCAAGGAACTCGCCGCCGTGTCCGACGGTGCCGGCACGTTCGCGGCCGCACCGAACTTCGCGTTCGAGCACGCGGCACAGCGCGGCCTGCCGAAGAACGGCGAGTCGCTGGACCTGTCCAACGTCATCGGCCTGATCAACGGCAGCGAGCCGGTCACCACCACGTCGATGAAGAAGTTCAACGACGCGTTCATGCCGTACGGACTGCCGAAGACGGCCATCAAGCCGTCGTACGGCATGGCGGAGGCGACACTGTTCGTCTCCTCCACCAAGCACTCGGACGAGGCCAAGGTCATCCACGTCGACCGCACGGAGCTCAACTCCGGACGTGTCGTCCAGGTCGCCGAGGGAACGCCCAACTCCATTCCGCAGGTGTCGTGCGGCTACGTCGCACGCAGCCAGTGGGCCGCCATCGTCGACGCCGACTCCGCGTCCGAGGTTCCCGACGGGCACGTCGGTGAGATCTGGCTGCACGGCGAGAACATCGGCAAGGGTTACTGGGGTCGGGAGAAGGAGACCTCGGAGACCTTCCACAACAAGCTGGTCTCGCGCCAGACGGAGAACAGCCACGCCGACGGTGCGGCCGAGGGCGCGAACTGGATGCGCACCGGCGATTTCGGTGTCTACGTGGACGGCGAGCTCTACATCACCGGTCGCGTGAAGGACCTGGTCATCGTCGACGGCCGCAATCACTACCCGCAGGACCTCGAGGCATCCGCCCAGGACGCGAGCACGGCCCTGCGCCCCGGTTTCGTGGCGGCCTTCGCCGTGCCCGCGAACCAGCTTCCCGACTTCGTCTTCGAGCACGGCGGCGCCGGACTCACCCGAGACCCGGGTGACTCGTCGGAGCAGCTGGTCATCGTGGCCGAGCGGGCGCCGGGCGCCGGCAAGGCGGATCCGCAGCCCATCGCGGACACCGTGCGTGCGGCGATCTCGACTCGCCACGGCGTGACGGCACGCGACATCCTCCTGGTTCCCGCCGGTTCGATCCCGCGTACGTCCAGCGGCAAGATCGCGCGTCGGGCCTGCAAGGCGGCGTACATCGAGGGCACGCTGCGTGGTGGCTACCAGCAGACGGCGTTCCCCGACAATCCCGAAGACTGATCACCCGACGCGGGTAGTTTGGCGAGCTGATGGCTGAAGAAGAGACAACGACGTCCGCACCGGAGCCGACAGGTGACGCCAGGGCCCCGCAGGCGGGCGACATGACCGTCGCGCAGCTGAGGGACTGGCTCCGCGCCTGGGTCGCCGAGGCCACCGGCAAGGACGTCTCGGAGATCTCCGACGACCGTCCGATGGAGGAGTTCGGTCTCGCGTCCCGCGACGCCGTGGCGCTGAGCGGCGACATCGAGGATCTGGTCGGCGTCACGCTGACGGCCACGGTCGCGTACCAGCACCCCACGATCGCCTCGCTCGCGACACGCATCATCGACGGGGAGCCCGAGTCGGAGAGCGGCACCACCGACGACGCGTTCTACCTGTCCGGCACCACTGACGACAGTCACGACATCGCCGTCGTGGGCGTGTCCACCCGCTTCCCGGGTGCCGGCCACACGCCGGACGAGATGTGGGACATGCTGTCCGGCGGACGCGACGGCATCACCGATCTGCCCGAGGGCCGGTGGTCCGAGTTCCTCGGCGACCGTGCCATCGCCGAGGCGGTGGAGAAGACGGTGACCCGCGGCGGGTACCTCGACGACGTCAAGACGTTCGACGCGGAGTTCTTCGCCATGTCGCCGCGCGAGGCGGCCAACGTCGACCCGCAGCAGCGCCTCGCGCTGGAGCTCACGTGGGAAGCGCTGGAGGACGCGCGGATTCCGGCCAACGAACTCAAGGGCACGCAGGTCGGCGTCTTCATCGGCACGTCGACCAACGACTACCAGATGATCGCCGTCAGCGATCCCGACCCGCACCCCTATGCACTGACCGGCACGTCGACCGCCGTCGTCGCGGGGCGCGTGTCTTACTTCTACGACTTCCGCGGGCCGTCCGTCGCGCTGGACACCGCGTGCTCGTCGTCCCTCGTCGCCGTGCACCAGGCGGTGCGCAGCCTCCGCACCGGCGAGTCGAGCCTGGCCCTGGCCGGCGGCGTGAACATGCTGCTCTCGCCCGCCGCGACGCTCGGATTCGGGCAGACCGGCGTGCTCGCACCCGACGGCCGCATCAAGGCGTTCTCGTCGGACGCCGACGGCATGATCCGCTCGGAGGGCGGCGGCCTGGTGGTGCTCAAGCGTCTCGAGGACGCCGAGCGCGACGGGGACACCGTGCTCGCGGTCATCGCGGGCAGCGCGGTCAACCAGGACGGTCGCTCGAACGGGCTGGCCGCGCCCAACCCGGACGCCCAGGCCGACGTCCTGCGGACCGCCTACCGCGACGCCCGCATCGTGCCCACCACCGTCGACTACATCGAGGCGCACGGCACCGGCACCATCCTCGGCGACCCCATCGAGGCCGATGCACTGGGTCGCGTCGTCGGCCGCGGACGCGACGCGGACAAGCCCGCGCTGCTCGGTTCCGCGAAGACGAACTTCGGCCACCTCGAGAGTGCCGCGGGCGCCGCGGGGCTCATCAAGGTGATCCTCGCGATGCGCGAGAACCAGGTGCCGCCGTCCCTGAACTACGCCGGACCCAACCCCTACATTCCGTTCGACGCGGCCAGGCTCCGCGTCGTCGACACCGCGACGGACTGGCCCCGGTACTCCGGCACCGCCATCGCCGGTGTCTCCGGCTTCGGTTTCGGCGGCACCAACGCGCACGTCGTGGTCCGCGAGTACGTTCCCGCCGCGTCGGCGCCGAGCGTTGCCGACGCACCCGAGTTCGATTCGCCGGAGTTCGATTCGACAGCGGTCGATCCGGAAGCGCTGATCGGGGAGCCCGTGGGCGTTCCCGAGGAGACGCCGGCGGACATCGAGCGGGTACTCGCGGGTGTGTCGGCGTCTCCGGCCGAGTCCGAGGAGGCGCCGGAGCCGGGACCCGTTCTCCTCGCCGTGTCGGCGAGCATGCCGTCGCGCCGTCGTCGTGCGGCATCGGATCTGGCCGACTGGATCGAGTCCGAGGTCGGCAGCACCACGGACCTCGAGGCTCTCGGTCGGTCCCTCGCCCGTCGTAATCACGGGCGCTCCCGCGCCGTCGTGCTCGCCACGACGCGTGCCGAGGCCGTCGCCGGACTGCGCGCCGTCGCCGACAACAAGCCGGGCCCCGGCGTCTTCTCCGCCGACGCGCCCGCGTCCAACGGCCCGGTGTGGGTGTTCTCCGGCTTCGGTGCGCAGCACCGCACGATGGCGAAGGACTTCTACGCGTCCGAGCCGCTGTTCGCCGCGGCGCTCGATCGCGTCGACGCACTCATCGAGGACGAGTCCGGGTACTCGATCCGGGCGATCGTCTCGGACGACTCGCTCACGTACGACTTCGAGAACTCGCAGGTCGGGATCTTCGCGATCCAGGTGGCGCTCGTCGAGACGCTGCGTGCGTACGGCGCTGCGCCGACCGCGGTGGTGGGCCACTCGATGGGTGAGGTCGCCGCCGCGTACGCCGCCGGTGGTCTGAACCTCGAGGACGCGGTGCGCATCATCGTGGCGCGTTCGCGACTGCTCGGCGAGGGCCAGGAAGGTCTCGGCGACGCCGAGGCCGGCGCGATGGCGTTGGTGGAGTTCTCCGCGCAGGAGGTCGCCGATCTCACCGACCGCTTCCCCGGGGTGGAGCCCAGCGTGTACGCAGCGCCGACGCACACGACCGTGGGCGGACCGGTCGAGCCGGTGCGACAGCTGGTCGAGTACGCCGAGTCGCTCGGCAAGATGGGCCGCATCCTCGACGTGAAGGGCGCCGGACACACGTCGGCCGTCGATCCGTTGCTGGGCGAGCTCGCGGCCGAACTGATGGGCATCGAGCCCACCCCACTCGCCGTGTCGGTGTTCTCGTCGGTGGACAGGGAAGCGTTCTACCGCGCGGGTCACGAGCCGATCCACGGTGTCGAGTACTGGACCAAGGGCATGCGCCATCCCGTCTGGTTCACCCAGGCGGTCAAGCTGGCCGTGGATGCCGGCTACACCACCTTCGTGGAGTTGTCGCCCAATCCGGTGGCGCTGATGTCCGTCGCCGCGACGGCGTGGGCGACGGGTGTCCCGGACGCGACGCTGATCGCGACGCTCAAGCGCAAGGAGAGCGAGCCCGCGACGTTCCTCGCCGCACTCGCCGACCTCTACGTGCACGGCCATGCCGTGACGCTGTCGAGTCTGTTCGGACCCGGCGAGTACGCGGACCTGCCACGCACCGCCTTCGTGCGCAAACACCACTGGATCGACGCCGCGGTGCATCTGGGCAGCGGCAGCGCCGGGGGCGCGCGAGTCGCGTTGCCCGACGGCCGCGTCGTCTGGGAGACACCGGTGGCCGGTGTGTCCGCCATCGGAGATCTGGTGTCGACACTCGCCGGCGAGGTGCTGGGCGACGTGACGGTCGGCGCCGTGGTCACGCAGCGCCCCGTGCCCACCACCGGTTCGCTCACCACCACGCTCACCCCGCATCCGGGCGGTGCGTCCCTCCAGGTGCACTGGAACGACGGCACCCTCTTCGTGCCGGTCGCCGACGCCGTGGTCACCGCGGCGGGCGGTGTCGGATCACTGGCTCCCGCAGGCGATTCCGCCGCGGCGGCTCCGTTCGTGGAGGAGGAACCCGAGGTCGTCGACGACTTCGGCGATCGCTGGATCCCGAACGGGACCCAGACGATGGAGGATCGTCTCGCGATCATCGTCGCCGAGTCGATGGGGTACGCGCCGGAGGATGTGCCGGCCGAGATCCCGTTGATCGAACTGGGTCTCGACTCACTGATGGCCGTGCGCATCAAGAACCGCGTGGAGTTCGAGTTCGACATCCCCCAGGTGCAGTTGCAGGCCGTGCGCGACGCCAGCCTGCGTGAGGTGGAGAAGTACCTCCGCTACGCGCTGGACAATCGCGAGGAGGTCGCGGCGCTCGCCGAGCAGCAGGAACGCGAGCGCACGGCCGAACAGGCCGCCGATCAGACGCCCGAGCAGGAACCCCCTGTCGCACAGCCGGATCCGGTGATCGCCGAGCCCGAGACGGCGGTCGACGAGACCGTACCGGGATCCGACAGCGGCCAGGCGGGCCCGACCACGGCGACGGCGTTCGAGGCGCCCGTGTCCGACGCGGTGACCGACGTGGGCGACGCACAGTCGTTCGCGGAGGCGACCGGGACGGACGTCGCACCGCGTGACGCCGCGGAGCGCCTCACCTTCGCGACGTGGGCCGTCGTGACGGGGCAGTCCGCCAGGGGCATCTTCAATCCCCTTCCCGTGCTGGACGATCCGACAGCCGAGAAGCTCGCGGAGCGTCTGAGCGAGCGGTCGAAGGGCGAGATCACGTTCGACGACATCCTCGACTCGGAGACGATCGAGCAGCTCGCCGACGTGGTGCGGCCGTTCCTCGAGTCGGGTGACGTCACCGGACTGGTGCGCACGCTGCGCGCTCGCCCGGAGGGCTCCACCGCGGTGCCGGTGTTCGTCTTCCATCCCGCGGGCAGTTCGTGCGTCGTGTACGAGCCGCTGCTCAAGCGACTCCCGGCGGACACGCCGATGTACGGCTTCGAGCGCACGGAGGGACCGATCGAGGATCGCGCCCGCGAGTATCTGCCCCTGCTCCGGGAGATCCAGGGCGACGGGCCGTACGTGCTGATGGGCTGGTCCCTCGGCGGTGTGCTCTCGTACGCCGTCGCGACGATGCTCCGCGAGGAGGGCGCCGACGTGCGCTACGTCGGGCTCATCGACACCGTCATGCCGTACGAGCCGATCCCGGACACCCCGGAGGAGATCGAGCTCCGCTGGAAGCGCTACGCGCAGGTGGGCAAGAAGCTCTACAACGTCGACTACCCGCTGCCGTACGAGAAGCTGGCACAGGCCGACGACGACGGCCAGATCAAGATCATCATGGACATGGTCAAGATGAGCAGCGCCAAGATCCCCAGCGGCATCATCGAGCACCAGCGCACGTCCTGGTTGGACAACCGCGCGATCCAGACCGCCCGGCCCCAGCACTACGACGGGGACGTCACGCTCTACATGGCGGACAAGTACCACGACGACGCCATCGCGCTCGAGCCTCGGCTCGGCAAGCGGGAGCCGCACGGCGGCTGGGCGCCGTTCGCACCGAATCTGGACATCGTGCACATCGGCGGTGACCACCTCGCGGTGATCGACGAGCCGTACATCCGCGCGATCGCCGCGGATCTGACGGGCAAGATGCGAGACATTTCGGCGTCGATCACGCCGGAGGGAAGCGAGTCGCACACGTGAGCACCACTGCCGCCAAGCTGGCCGAACTGCGCGAGAAGTTGGAGGTGGCGCGGGAACCCGCAGGGGACGTCGCCATCGCCAAGCGCGCGAAGAAGGGCATTCCGAGTGCGCGCGAGCGCATCGACATGCTGCTCGATCCGGGTTCCTTCGTCGAGATCGGCGCCCTCGTCCGCGCGCCCGGCAACCAGGACTCGCTGTACGGCGACGGCGTGGTCACCGGCCACGGCACGGTCGACGGCCGACCGATCGCCGTGTTCTCGCACGACCAGACCGTGTTCGGCGGCACCGTCGGCGAGATGTTCGGCCGCAAGGTCGCGCTCATCATGGAGTTCGCGGCGGACGTCGGTTGCCCGTGCGTCGGTATCAACGACTCGGGCGGCGCGCGTGTGCAGGACGCCGTCACGTCGCTGGCCTGGTACGCGGAGCTCGGTCGTCGGCAGGAACCGTTGTCCGGCATGTGCCCGCAGATCTCGGTGATCCTGGGCAAGTGCGCCGGCGGCGCCGTGTACGCGCCGATCAACACCGACATCATCGTGGCCACCGAAGAGGCCTACATGTTCGTCACCGGCCCGGACGTCATCAAGTCCGTCACCGGCGAGGACGTCAGCCTCCACGATCTCGGGAGTGCCCGGAAGCAGGCCGAGTACGGCAACGTGCACCACGTGGCTCAGGACGAGAAGGCAGCGTTCGAGTGGGTGCGCAAGTACCTGTCGTACCTGCCGTCGAACTGCCACGAGCAGCCCCCGGTCATCAACCCCGGTCTCGAGCCGACCATCACGGACGACGATCGTTCGCTGGACACCTTCATGCCGGACTCGGACAACGCCGGGTACGACATGCACGAGATCCTGCTGCGCATCTTCGACGACGGTGACTTCCACGAACTCACCGCACAGACCGCGTCCAACATCATCGTCGGGTTCGCCCGCGTCGACGGTCGTCCGGTGGGAGTGGTGGCCAACCAGCCGATGCACCTCAGCGGCGCGTTGGACGCGGCGAGCAGCGACAAGGCGTCTCATTTCATCAACATCTGCAACGCCTTCGAGATCCCGCTCGTGTTGGTCACGGACACACCGGGATTCCTGCCGGGGCTCGAGCAGGAGAAGATCGGCGTCATCAAGCGCGGTGGCCGGTTCATCTTCTCGTACGTGTGCGCATCGATCCCCAAGGTCACCGTCGTGATCCGCAAGTCGTACGGCGGCGGATACGCGGTGATGGGGTCGAAGCAGCTCGGCGCCGACATCAACTTCGCCTGGCCCACAGCACGTATCGCGGTGATGGGCGCGGAGGGTGCGGTGTCGATCATGGCGCGCAAGCAGCTGGCCGAGGCGGGCGACAATGCTCCGGCGATCCGTCAGGGATTCATCGACTTCTACAACGAGCACGTGGCGACGCCGTGGGTGGCCGCCGAGCGCGGTTACATCGACGCCGTGATCGAGCCGTCCACCACGCGTCTCGAGATCCGCAAGGCCCTGCACATCCTGCGCGACAAGGCCAAGGAACCGCGACCGAGAAAGCAGCATCTGTTCCCGATCTAGTTCCGCCGGGGCTATCGTGCTGCCATGAGACGGACCGTGGTCGTCCTGGCCTGCGTCGGAGCGGTCGTGGTGCTGGTGGTGGCCGCGGTGGTGGCGGTGGTGATCACGCGGTCGTCCACGACGTCTCGCGACGATGCGCGGTTCCAGGAGTCGATCGCGTCGTTCTACGAGTCACCGGACACGCCTGCCGCGCCGGGTGAGCTGATCCGCATCGAGCCGATCGACGATCTGGACGTGCCCGGCGGCACGGCCTACCGGATGCTCTACGGCACCCAGCGTCCCGACGGGTCGCCCGCCGTCTCGTCCGGAATGCTCATCGTGCCGACGGCACCGGCGCCGCCGGGTGGTCGTCCGGTTCTGGCGTGGTCTCACGGCACGCTCGGCTTCGGAGACGAGTGCACCCCGTCGCGGCGGTACCACCCGACGATGGACACCCTGGACTTCACGAACTGGTTGCCGTCCGTGATGGCGCGCGGGTGGGTCGTCGCGGCGACCGACTACACGGGCCTCGGCACTGCCGGTGACACCTACTATCTCATCGCCCGCAGCGAGGCGCAGGACGTTCTGAACTCGGTGCGGGCGGCGCGCGATCACGCTCCGGCGCAAGCGAGTTCGGTGTACGCCACGTTCGGGCACTCGCAGGGCGGTCACGCGGCGATCGGCACGGCGATGTTCGCCGACTACGCGCCCGAGCTCCGGTCGGTGGGCGCGGCGGCGGCAGCGCCCGCGGCGCTGCTGGGTCCGCTGTTCTCCGAGCAGTGGAACACGTTCGTGGCGTGGGGGATCGGGCCCAGCGTCGCCGTCTCGTGGCCGGTCGTGTATCCCGACCTGCCGCTCGAGGGGGTGCTCGGCGACGCGGCGATGTCGCGATACCGGTCGCTGGCCGACGGGTGCATCACGGACGAACTGCCCGAACTGCTGCTCGAGCGCGCCGAGGGGGAGCAGTTCTTCGACTCCGACCCCATGCAGAACCCGGACTGGGCTGCCGCCGCAGCGGATCAGGCAATCGACCTCTCGCGCGTCGACGTACCCCTCTTCGTCGTCCAGAGCCTCGCCGACACGGTCGTCCTCCCGAACACGACGGCGCTGCTGGCCCGGACGGCCTGCTCCGCACCGTCTCCCGAGTCCGACGTCGCCTGGATCGGCCAGGTGGCACACCAGGACACGGCGAAGGTCGGCGGGCTGGTGGCGGTCGACTGGTTGCAGGACCGCTTCGACGGCGTCCCCGCGCCGAACTCGTGCTCACACCCGTCGCCGATCGCGCCGGCGGATCCCACAGGGTGACGAACGCTGTCTAGTAGACCCGCAGCGTCCCCGGCGACCACAGCCCGCTCCGGGTCTGCTCGGTGACCTCGACGGTCGCTGCGGACGCGCTCGGATCGAACCTGTCGTAGCGCTCGAGCGAACCCCAGTCGCGTCCCCAGTCGTGGTTCAGGTACGTCGGGACGGTGGTGGGTGTCGCCAGCATCTCGGTGAAGCCCAGCGGGCCACCGTTCTCCGCGGCCTGCCACGTGTCGGTGGACGAGACCGCCAACCCGCGATCGGGCAGGATGCGGAAGTTCGGCACCTCGGCGACGCCGTCGAGATGGTCGAACGGACGCTGGCACGGGAACTGCAGCCCCACGGCCCAGTCCAGCAGGACGGGCTGCGTCGTGCCTATCTCCTCCTGCAGCGGGACGACCACGGGCACGCGGGGCGGCGTGAAGGCCAGCCACTGGTCACCGGTGAGGTTGGGATCGTTGGCGACCACACGCACGGCATCCGCATCGGGGGAGAGCTCGTCGAGCGGGATGCGCAGGTTGCGCCACGACGGTGCCGGGCCGATGTCCTTGGGGAGGTAGTCGCCCTGGACCTGCACCGAGCCGTCCGGCTGCCGGACGCCGTACTCGACGCGGAGCGACTGACCGTACGTGTTCTCGCCGGTCTCCTGGTTCTCGGACCAGATGCGGCCGGCCGCACTGACCACCACCAGGGGCGCGTCGTCACTGCGCGCGGGGAGGCCGTACCAGCTCGACGTCGCGTAGGCCGGTGTCTGCACCCCGGTCTGGTACGAGCCGAGGACCGGTGTCGTGGCGGGGTCGAGCCCGAAGGGCAGGCGCGCGGTGGAGCCGTTGACGCCGGCGGCGCCGACACCACCCGCGGTACCGGAGGACTGGCCCTCCTCGAAGGACGCGCCCACGGACTGCTGGTCGGTGTTGCCCTGTCCGGGCTTGACCTCCACGGCGTCGGCACTGAGGTCGGTGGGGATGCCGTTGGGTGTGAAGCCGACGGGCTCGGCGCCGCCCAGTGGGCCCGTGGCAGTGTCCACCGGTCCCGGAAGTGGCGACAGCACACCGGCGTTCGGGTCGGACTCCACGAGGACGTCCCCGGCCAGTCCGCAGCTGTTGCCGGCCAACGCCTGCACGTTGGAGCGACCGAGCGAGTAGGCGGGGTACTGCGAGACGGCACCCTTGAGGAGCGAGAGGATCTCGAACAGGACCAGCAACCCGGCCACCACGGTGAGCGGCGCGGCCGCGAACTTGCGGATGCGCCGCCCGCGTTCGGTTCCGGGCTTCGGTTGCGGCGCAGCGAATCCCTCGCGGAGATAGTGCCATGCCGCGAGTCCGACGGCGGCGAAGAACAGGATCAGCAGCACGGTGTTGGACTGGATCCCCTTGACCGAGACCACCTTGTCGAACCACGGCACGCCGTAACTCGAGACGTACCAGTACCCGTTGATGCCCGAGAACGACAGTGCGAGAACGAAGGCGAGACCGACGACGAAGACGGTGCGGTTGCGCCGCGACCGCAGTGCACTGGCCGAGACCGCGACGGCGGTGAGCGCCGCGAGCGAACCGGCGATGCCGGCGTACACCCCGAAGTGGTGGGTCCACTTCGTCGGGTTGAACATCATGAAGAAGATGGTGCCGAAGACGACACCGATGAGACGCCACGCCGGACCGGACGGGACGCCCGGGATCCGCTTGCGACGCAGCAGGACGAACACCGTGGTGAAGAGGCACAGCAGCATGGTCAGGAAGGCGAAGCGGCGGGCGACCGATCCGTCGACCGTCTGGACGAAGAGGTAGTAGTACCGCAGGAAGTCGTTGTACCAGGGCAGGTTCGGACCGATGAGCGTGCGCACACGCGTCGACTCCTGGACCGCCGCGAAGGTCTGGTCCCCGTAGACGACGATGAGGACCAGCACGCCGGCACTGGCGATGGGTGCCAGCAGCGGCAGCGTCCCGACCATGCGGTGCCGTTTGACGACGATGCGCACCAGCGGCCGGATGCCCGTCAGGATCGCGGCGACACACATGAGGCCGGTGGGTGCGGCGGCGAGGGTGAAGGCGCCGATCAGCGCTGCCATGGCGGCGGGGAGCAGCCGTCCGGTCGCGATGGCGCGCTCGACGGAGCACCACGTGAGCAGGGCGCCGAGGGCCACGACGGGCTCGGGACGCAGCCCGTTGTTGTACGGCAGCCAGAAGGCGAGGAAGACCAGTCCGCCGGTCCAGACGGCGACCGAGTTGACGCGCACCGCGCGCCCGAGGCGCGGGACCACCTCGCGGCTGATGACCAGCCAGCACAGGATGCCGGCGATCAGCGCGGGCAGGCGCATCCAGGGGCTCGCCGTCGAGATCTTGGCGAACGCGGCCAGCACGTCGTAGTACCAGCCGAAGGGCGCCTCGGGGACGCCGAACCAGCGGAAGTAGTTGGCCATGTAGCCGGCGTTCTCGGAGACGCGGGCCATGGTGAGCAGGTACCCGTCGTCCGCGGTGTTGGCGCCGAAGAAGTGCCAGCCGGCAAGTGCGCCGACCACCACCGCGTCGATACCGGTGACCCTCCACCAGTGCGCGGGGAAGAAGCGGCGGTGGGTGCGGCCGTCGACACCGTCGAGCCTGGCCAGCGCACTCAGTGCGAGCGCCGTGCAGGCGATGGCGGCAGCCATGGCGAGCAGCTTGAGCACGGTGGGCGACGACGAGAAACGGGAGTCGACGGCGATCGACACGTCGAGGCCCGGGTACTGCGCGGCGCTGCCGGCGAGGTCGGAGTAGACGCCGACCACCTGGGGCCGCAGGTCGCCGCCGAGCTGACCCGCGCGAGGATTTCCCTGTGCGTCCACGAGCCCGTCGAACGACGCGGACGTGGCATCGATGGTGGACGTGAAGGTGATCGCCCCGCACGCGGCCGACTGCACCTCGGAGCGTGGGGCGGAGACGATCACGACGTTGCGGTCGAGGACGTCGACCGTGTTCTCGCCGACGCGGACGAACATCGCGTTCAGCGCGGCGCCCTCGCCCTGCGGCGGCGCGGTGGAGAGGAGGATGCCGCCCGCGGCCGGCACGTCCGCGACGGCGCTGCAGGGGATGGAGACCGACATCGAGACCGGCACCTGGGACATCAGGGGTGCATCGACACTGTCGACGGTGCCGTCCTGCGGCCACTGGACGACGGCGTCGTCCTGCGTGACCGGAAGGAACGGGGTCAGAATCGCGAAGAGAACACCGAGAACCCCCGCCACCATCGCCACGAGGCGGGTGGTGCGGTACTGCTGTCGGACGTCCACCGAGCGATCCGGGCCGGCAGGTGTCGGCGCGGTCGGCGAAGAGGTGAGGGCGTCGGGCACGGCTCCCGATGTTATGCGACCGTGATCCGGTTGCTGCACCCGCTGGTTACTTACTGGTACTTGATGTGTCCGGGCGACCAGATGCCCGAACGCGACGACGTGGTCACGTCGGGTTCGACGGCCACCGCGTCCGGGTCGAGGGGCAGATAGCGCTCGAGGGATCCCCAGTCGCGACGGAGGTCGTCCGCCAGGTAGGTCGGTACCGTCTCCGCGCGCAGGACCAGTCCGGTCCAGCCCAGAGGGCCGCCGCCGACGGAGTCCTGCCAGGCGTTGGTCGACTCGGCACCGTTGCGGTCGGGCAGGATGCGCCACTCCGGCAGTTCGGCGACTCCGTAGCGGTGGTCGAACGGCCGCTGGCACGGGAACGCGAGTCCGACGGACCAGTCCAGCAGCACCGGGTCGGTGGACCCGACGACGTCGTTGAGAACGGTGGTCCGCGGTGCGCGCGGCGGGGTGACGGCGAGCCACTGGTCGCCCGCCAGATCCTCGTCGGAGGCGACGAGTCGCACAGCGTTCGCGGTCGGCGGGACCTGGTCGAGGGGGACCCGCAGGTTGCGCCACGACGGTTGCGGGCCGATGTCGATGGGCGCGACGCGTCCGAGGATCTCCTCGGCACCGTCCGCCCCGACCGTGGCGTACTCCACCTCGAGGCTCTGCCCCGGGGTGACGATGCCGTCGGTGTCGACCGAGCGGATACGACCCGCGGCGGTGACGGACAGGAAGTCTCGCTGCGCGGCGTCGGGCAGCGCGTACCAGCCGGACGTGAGGCTCGCCGGTGCGGCGTCACCGGAGCCGAAGCTGCCGAGAACCGGCGTGGTCGCGGGGTCCAGCCCGAACGGCAGCGCGATCCGCGAGCCGTTGACGCCGGTGCCGGCGGTGGTGCCGCCCCCGGTGCCCGCGCTGTTCGCGGTGGCCTGCTGATCGGTGTCCGAGGGGTCGACCGAGTTGGCTCCGCCTGTCGCACCCGAGCTCTCGCGATCGGCGCTCAGATCGCCGGCGACGCCGTTCGGGGTGAAGCCGACGCTGGCGGTCCCGGCGAGCGGGTCGGCGCCCGGCTCCGGGTTCAGCGGCTGGAGCATCGAGGCGTTCGGATCGGTCTCCACCAGGACGTCGCGTGCCAGGCCACACGATTGACCGAGGATCGAGTTCACGTTGGACCGGGCCACCGAGTACGCGGGGTACTGCGACACCGCCCCTTTGAGCAGGGACAACACCTCGAACAGCACCACGAGGCCGGCCACGACGGTGAGCGAGGCCCCGCTGAAGCGGCGGGTCCGCGCCGGCTGGGCGCCGACGTAGGGCGCGCGGAAGTGTTGCCACGCGGCGTACGCGAGCGTCAGCACGGTGAGCCCGAGCAGCAGCGTCGCGAAGCCCTTGCCTGCGATGGACGGGGGCTTGTCGAACCACGGCACGCCGTAGCTCGAGACGTACCACCACCCGTTGGACCCGGTGAACGCCAGCGCGGTGAGGAACAGGACGGCGGCCGTGAACAGAGTCCGGTTGCGCGGTGAACGCTCCGTCGCCGACATCACGGCGATGGCGGCGAGCGCGGCGAGAGACCCTGCGAGCCCGGCGTAGACGCCGAAGTGGTGCGTCCACTTGGTCGGCGTGAACATCATGAGGGCGAGGGCTCCGGCGACGATGCCCAGGATGCGGCGGGACGGACCGGTCGACGTTCCCGGGATTCGGCCGCCGCGACGCAGCATCACGACGAGACAGGTCACGAGGCACAGCAGCATCGCGAAGACGGCGAAGCGGCGGGCGAGCGATCCGTCGGGCGAGATGTTGAGCAGAGCGTCCCAGCGGTACCGCTCGTCGAACCACTTCACGTTGGGTCCGACCGCGGATCGGACACGGGTGGCCTCGAGGACGGAGGCGACGGTCTGGTCGGCGAACACGGCGAACAGCACCACGGTGCCCGCCGCGAGGATCGGGGCCAGCAGCGCGGGCAGTCCGACGGCGTGGCGCCGACGGACGACGATCTGGATGACCGGGCGCGCGCCGGCCAGCAGCGCGGCGATTGCGATGAGGCCGGTGGGTCCGGCAGCGAGGGAGAAGGCGGCGATCACCACGGCCACGGCCGCGGGCAGCAGGCGCCCGGTGGAGATCGCGCGCTCGATGGAGCACCAGGTGAGCAGAGCGCCGAGCGCGATGATCGGCTCGGGACGCAGGCCGTTGTCGTAGGGCAGCCAGAAGGCCAGGAAGACCAGACCGGCCGTCCACACGGCCACCGGTCGGGTGCGCACCGCGCGACCGAGGCGCGGGATGACCTCCCGAGAGATGACGAGCCAGCACAGGACGGCCGCGATCAGCGCGGGCAGGCGCATCCACGGGCTGGCGGTCGACACCTTGGCCAGTGCGGCCAGCATGTCGTAGTACGGCATGCCGAAGGGCGCCTCGGGCACGCCGAACCACCGGTAGTAGTTGGCCATGTATCCCGAGTGCTCGGAGACCCGCGCCATGTTGAGCAGATATCCGTCGTCCGAGGTGTTGGCGCCGATGACGTGCCACAGCAGCAGCGTCCCCACGACCACGGCATCCACGCCGGTGACCCGGAGCCAGTGCCGGGGGAAGAACCGCCGTGCGCGCCGGCCGTCGGCGTCGTCGAGCCGGTGCAGTGCGACCAGCGACGCGACGACCAGGAGCGACCCCAGCACGATCGCGAGCAGTTTCAGCGTCGACGGTGATGAGGAGAACCGGGAGTCCACGTCGATGCGTACCGACATGTCGGCCGGTGCGGATCCGGTCAGGTCGCTGAACACCCCGACGGTCTGGGGGCGCACGTCGCCCGGGGCCGTGCCGGTGAGATCGCCGACCGCCGCGGTGGTGCTCTCCGGCGTCGAGGTGAGAGTGAGCGCATCGCAGCCGGCCACGGTGTCCGCGGGCACCGAGAGCAGCAGTTGGTCGCGCAGCACGACGGTGACGTCGCCGGCGTCGGTCCGTGTGACCACGAGGCCCACGCGCCGGGCATCCGGTGACTGCGGCGCGACGGTGGACAGCACCAGGCTGCCCGGCGTGGCGTCGGCGAGAACGGAACACGGGACGGTGGCCGACAGCGAGAGCGGGTTGTACGAGACGAGGGGCGTCTCGACGCTGGTGAACGAGCCGTCCTGCGGCCAGGTGACGGACGCGGCGTCCTGCTCGACGGGCAGGAGCGGAGTGAGGATCGCCAGAAGTGTGCCGAGCAGACCCGTGACGATCGCGACGATGCGCGTGGTGGCGAACTGTCCCGACCGGCCTCCGGCCTTCCCGAAGGCGAATCGACTCGGTCTCGACGCCGGGGCCGGTGGTTCGGTCGTCGTCTCGGCGGTTGTCGGCACGCCACGATGCTAGGCGACGAGACCCGCCCCGCCAGAATCCGCGACCGTCAGCGGACGTCCCACACGTACGTGCCGTCGATCTCGGTGGCGGTGCGACCCAGCAGATCGTCGACGGTGTCGCGCAGTGCGTCCTGGTTCTCGGTCGGGGGCAGCATCACCACGTCGGCATCCCAGAACGCGAGGTCCTCTCGCGCCGTGCGTCGCTGATCGTCGTTCAGTGTCGGGACGATGCCGGTGCGTCCCGCGGTGCCGAGCAGCTTCGCGGTGGGTCGATCGATCGCGCCGTACTTCGCCTCCCCGTCCGGTTGTCCGCTCGGTCCGACGAAGTAGCCACCGGCGATGCGGTACTCGAGCCCGGTGTCCACCTGCCAGCGCAGCGCTGCGGCGGTGCCGGGATTCGGGACCGGCACGGTGACGATCGATCCCGGGTCGTCGGTGTCGACGTACTCGCGCCACGTCCCGTCCGCCAGGAACGACGGGGTCTCTCCCCGGTCGGCCGTCGGCAGCGGTGTCGGTGCGAGGGGGACGAGTGCGACGCCGAGAGCGCCCGTCCACACCACGGCGACGCGGCGCGACGCGGGTGCGGTCAGGACGTGATCGGTGACCATCGCGATCAGCAGCGCCATGGCCGGCACCGCGGCCAGTACGAACCGGGTCTCGAGGACGGACTGCAGGAGCGGGATCCGGTCGAGGTACTCGCCGGGCAGGGCGATGCCGGTCTCCGTCCCGTCGACCACGAGGGCGACGCCCAGTGAGGCGACGCCGAGGATCAGGATCGACACGAAGGCGGCCACCGCGATCGGACGGCGGCGCAGCACCACGGCGGAGACCACGACGAGAAGCAGCAGCGGGATGCCGAAGTACGCGTTCTGCTCGGTGGGGTTCAGGGCGACGTCGTCCATCGGAAACGCTGCACCCCAGAGCGACTGGGGCGGGAACCGGACGAGTGACACCAGATCGTTCCCGGGCAGATTGTGGTCGAGGTAGCTGTAGTGCTGTCGCCCGCGGAACTGCCACCACAGGGGTACCGCGACGAGCACCGCTGTCAGCAGTGCGGCACCCAGCACGGGCAGGGCCGCGTGCCGGACCATGGGGACGAACCGGCGCGGCCGGAACACCCAGTACAGCACCGTGATCAGGGCGACGGCGACCGCGAAGACGAGGAGCGGCTCCTCGCCGAGCATCACCTGCCACGCCACCAGGAGACCCAGGACGACGGCGTGACGGCGACGGCGAGTGTTCTCCGCGTCGGCCATTCGGACGAGCAGATACAGGATGAACGGCAGCACTCCGAGCACGACGAAGTTGGGGTGGGCGTTGGCGTGCGAGATCATGCCCGGCGCGAACCCGCAGAGGAGCCCGCCGAGACCCGCGGCCGCACGTGACCGGATCACGGTGCGAGAGAACAGGAAGTACCACCCGTAAGCGGTGGTCGCCAGCCCGAGCGTCAGGGCGAGGGTGAACGTGGCCGCCGGTCCGAAGGCCAGAGTGATCGGTGTCAGAGGTACCGACAGGCCGAGCATCGCGGTGTTGGCCATCATGTTCACGCCGTCGGGCGCGTTCTGCAGGTCGGAGAAGAACGGGTTGTCGAGATGGGTGACCGAGCGGGCGGTCACGGCGAAGAACCACTCCCACATGGTCTGGTCCTGGCCGCTGAAACGGAGGTACTGCGACTGCAGGTGCTGCCACTGGTTGTGCAGCACCAGCACGGACAGCAGCGTGTAGACGGTGGCAGCGAGGAGGTCCGCCCGGCGGGCGGTCACGTGCGCACGACGAGGACGAACGGACCGATCTCGCGGATCTCGAACCGAGGGTCGTCGAACAGCGACTCGGGGTAGGAGACGGTGTAGCGGCGCACGTTCGGATCGTTGGGGTACACGTCCTCCGCGAGACGCAACGTGTAACCGTCGGCGCCGCGGCGGAAGAGGAACGCGTCGGGGGCGCGCCACGGCAGGGCATCGAGGGCGGCGATCAGTTCGTCGCTGCTGCGCAGATCGCTCCACGACTCGATGGCGTCGGCGCGGGCGGCGAACTCGGCGAGCGGGTTCGCGTAGTGCGACGTCAGCCCCTGGAACCCGAAATACGGGTGGTACGCGAGGAACGTCGTGTCCGAGGTGAGCAACACCGTGTCGGTCCGCGGACCGGGCCGCGCCTCCTGGAGTGCCGCGTCGACCTCGCCGTAGTACGACACGGCGCTCGGTGGTCTCTGATCGGCACGGACTCCGTCGCCGTCGGTGTCCGTGTACGCCACCGTGATCTCGTTCTGCAGGACGTGGGGGATGTCCTGGGCGAAGGCGACGGCGCCGACGATCCCGACCGCGACGGAGACGGTTCGGACCCGGGGCGACTCACTCGCCACCAGGTACAGCGCCCGAGCGCCCTCCACGAAGCCGAACACGCCCGCGGCGCCGAGGATCAGCACCAGCACCGCCTCGAGTCGGAAGCCGAGCAGGGTGGTACCCGCGACAGTGGCGAGCATCGACAGCAGACACCACCCGTAGACGGCGACGACGCCGAGACCCAGGGCCTGCGCTCGGCGAGAATCGCGGACCCGCACCACGATCCACAGAGTGCCGACGAGGCACAGTGCGCCCGTCAGGGTGAACTCCGCCATCGGGAAGGGCAGTTCGGAGCCGGACTCCGGCAGGTAGTGCAGAGCGGTTCCGCTCTCCGCGGTGCTGCCCGTCAGCGACGCGAGCAGGTACGGCGCCCAGACGGTGAGCGCGAGCAGACCGGAGATGCCTGCGATGACGACGAGGCGGAGTGCCGGATCGAGCAGGGCTGCGAGGGAACGGTTCTCCCGGTACCGCAGCACCGCCGCGACCACCGCCATGAGCACGACGGTGAAGGCCGCGATACCGAGATAGAGGGTGTAGACCATGGCGGCGACACCGAGGAACAGGCCGGTGCCGATGACGGCCCCCCAACCTCTTCTGCTCGAGTCCGGTCGATGCAGGGCGCCCCAGGCGAGGAGGAGGATGGGCGGGATCATGACCGCGATGGTGGCGCCGTAGGCCTCGGGCGAACCGTAGGCCAGCATCAGGGCCGTCACGCCCAGCGCGGCCAGTATTGCCAGGTCCGCTCGAACGAGACTGCGCCACAGTACGAGCGAGACCACGGCGGCGACGGCGAGGGTGGCGATGGCGTAAGGCTTGTAGGCCTCCCACCCGGCCATGCCGAGCGCGTCCGCGACCCGGCCGCCGACCCAGAACCACCCTGCGGGGTAGTACGGCGGGAGGTCGGCGTACGTCATGTCGGCCAGTGCCGGCGAGTCGGTGAGGCGAGTGAGGTACTCGGTGCGGAACTCCTGATCCACCGAGATGCCGAACAGGTACAGCTTCGTGGCGGCCAGCGGCATGCCGAGCGTGACGGTGACGAATCCGGAGAGGCCGATCCACGACAGCAGGGTCGCGACACGGGGGGAGCGGCGCAGCCGGAGCATCACCACCGACGCGGCCAGCACGGCGAGAGCAGCCACCTGGCCGACCGTCGCGACGGCGCGAGTCACGTTGGAGGAGTTGAATGCCGGCCACTGCACCAGGGAGAAGGCGTACAGACCGACCGCCGCCACCACGGCCGCGACGACTGCCGCGACGACGGCCTCTGCGCTGGTACTCAGAGCCGTCCGCATGACTCTGTTCGGCATGGCCCTGCTCAGATGGGGAGTTTGCGGAAGATCGGACGCGGGACGTGCCGCAGCGCCATCATGACGAAGCGGAAGGGCCCCGGAGCCCACACCAGATCCTTGCCCTTGCGGGACGCGGACACGGCCAGCTTGGCGATGTCCTCCTTGTCCACCGTCAGCGGTGCTTCCTTGACGTGCGCGCTGAACTTGGTGCGCACCATGCCCGGACGGATGACGGTGACGCGAGGTCCGAACTCGCGCAGGGCTTCCCCGAGGCCGAGGTAAAACCCGTCGAGTCCGGCCTTGGTGGAGCCGTATACGAAGTTGGAGCGGCGCACGCGCTCGCCCGCGACGGAGGACATGACGATGATGCGGCCGAAGGCCTGCGCCTTCATCTTCTCGCCGAGGAGCACACCCACCGACACCGACGCGGTGTAGTTGATGTTGGCCGTGAGCACGGCCTTGTTCTGGTCCTGCCACAGCAGTTCCGGGTCGAAGTCCACTGCGAAGGCCACGATCGCGACGTCGACGTCGCCCTTGGACCAGGCCTCGTCGATGACCGCGGGGTGCGACGCGGTGTCGAGCGCATCGAAGTCGATGACCTCGACGGACTTCGCGCCCCTGGCCGTCAGCTGCGCGACGGCCGCGTCACGCAGCGGGTCGTGCGGCAGTGCCGCGAGGATCACGCGGGCCGACGACGTTGAGAGGTACTCCTCGGTGATCGCGAGGCCGATCTCGCTCGTGCCACCCAGTACGAGAATGGTCTGCGGGTCGCCCACAGCATCGATCGTCACAGCAGTTCCAACCTTCTGGCCATATCCGAGGCGAAAACGCCTGTGGGGTCGACGGATCGCCGAACGGCGATCCACTCGTCGATGCGCGGGTACATCGCGTGGAACGTGTCCGCGGACGTCCGGGAGTCCTTGGCGGTGTAGAGACGTCCGCCGAACTCGAGCACCCGCCGGTCGAGGTCCGCGACGAACGCGCCGAGACCCTCCTTGATCGGGAAGTCGACGCAGACGTTCCAGCCCTCGATCGGGAAGCTCAGTGGCGCTTGATTTCCCGGTCCGAAGAGCTTGAAGACGTTGAGGAAGGAGTAGTGGCCCGAGCGCTGGATGTCGTGGATGATCTTCGTGAATTCCCCGACGGCCTGCGGCGGCACCACGAACTGGTACTGCAGGAATCCGGCCGGACCGTAGGCCCTGTTCCACTCCCCGAACATGTCGAGCGGGTGATAGAACTGCGTCAGGTTCTGCACCTTGCCGCGGTAGGTACCCGACTTGCGGTACCAGAGCTCGCCGATGGGTCCGAACGTGTACTTGTTCGCGAGGCCGTTGGGGAACACGTCCGGGAACGTGAACAGTGGCTTCGCGCTGAATCGCAGCGGATCCTTCTGCAACTTCGCGGGCAGCTGGTCGAGGGTCGCGAGCGATCCGCGGGACAGCGCCGCGCGTCCCAGCTTCGGCGGTCCCGAGATGGCGTCGAACCAGGCGCTCGAGTAGTCGTACCGGCTCTCGCTGCCGTCGCTGTGGATCGCGATGGTCTCGTCGAGGCTCGCCGTCACGTCGCCGTCGGCGATGAAGTACGCGGTCTCGGTCGGCGTCATCTCGATGGTCGCGCGCAGGATGATGCCGGTGAGGCCGTTGCCGCCCACCGTGGCCCAGAACAGCGGCGCGTCGGCGCCGTCGGGAGTGATGTGGCGGACGGTGCCGTCCGCGAGCAGCAGCTCCATCGAGCGCACGTGATTGCCGAAGCTGCCGGCGCTGTGATGGTTCTTGCCATGGATGTCGCACCCGATGGCGCCGCCGACCGTCACCTGACGAGTGCCGGGGAGCACGGGGACCCACAGACCGAAGGGCAGTGCCGCGCGCATGAGCTGGTCCAGGCTCACGCCGCCGTCCACATCGACGATGTGCGTCTGCGCGTCCATCGAGTGGATGCGGTTCAGAGCACTCATGTCGACGACGAGCCCGCCGCCGTTCTGCGCGTTGTCACCGTACGAACGGCCGAGTCCGCGGGCGATGACGCCGCGCCGTAGATGGGACGGCTTGCTCTCGTTCTGCTCCGCGACGCGGAGGACGGCGGCGGCCACGACCTCGGGATCGGACGTGGTCAGCACCTGCGCCGTGGTGGGCGAGGTACGTGCCCACCCGGTGAGGGTGCGCGCACTGGTGGGTGGCAATTCGGTGATGGACATCGTTCGTCAGGTTACAGGCAGTGAGAGGGCCAGTACGCTGACGCTCTGTGTCATCAGACGATCACCAGCGCCTTCCTCTGCCCGTCGAGATCCCCGTCACGGAGAACACCGCCGACGACGCGCTGGATCTGCGGACCCAGATCGTCCGGTTCCTCGTCACCGGGGTGCTGTCGGCCGTCGTCGACTTCTCCATCACCATCGCGCTGCAGTACGGCCTGGACGTGCAGCTCTCGCTGGCCAAGGCCGCGGGATTCGTCGTGGGCACCACCGTCGCGTACCTGATCAACCGGCGCTGGACGTTCGCGGCACCGCCGTCGCGGGCGCGGTTCGTGGCCGTCGTCGTCCTGTACGCGGCGACGTTCGGTGTCCAGAACGTGCTGTACACGCTGTTCGGGCACCTGTGGCCCGAGACGATCCTCTACAGCGCCGCGGCGTTCGTCGTCGCGCAGGGCACCGCGACGGTGATCAACTTCGTGGTCCAGCGAGCGGTGATCTTCAAGTTGCGCTAGGCCCAGTCCTTGAAGGCGGGTGCCGCGGCGTCCTTGTCGGAGAGTTGGTAGGTCAGGGGCGTGCCGTCGCGGCCGTGGGTGGGCCAGTCGATGGCGAGGTCGGGGTCGAGCGGGTGGATGTCGCGGTCCGCTCCGGGGGTGTACTCGAGGCTGCACAGGTACATCACCGTGGAGTGGTCCTCAAGGGACAGGATCGCGTGCCCCAGCCCGACGGGCAGGTACACCGCGCGGCGGTCGACGTCGTCGATGAGCACCGAGTCCCAGGTGCCGTACGTCGGTGAGTCCTTGCGGAGGTCGACCACGACGTCGAGGAATGCGCCGCGGGTGCAGGTGACGTACTTCGCCTGTCCGGGTGGGTCGACGGTGACGTGGATGCCGCGCAGCACACCGGCGGCGGAGACCGAGCAGTTGGCCTGCAGCAGTTCCAGAGGGTGGCCGACGGCGGCGGTGAAGGCGGAGTCCTTGTGCCATTCGAAGAACACCCCGCGGTCGTCGCCGAACTGGCGGGGAGTGAATTCGAACGCCCCGGGGACGCGCAGTTCGCGGAAGCTCACGGTCGGTGTCCTCTCTCGAGCAGGTCCAGCAGGTATGCCCCGTATCCGGACTTGAGCAGTGTCTGCGCGCGGGCGCGCAAGTCGTCGTCGGTGATAAACCCGCGTCGCCACGCCACCTCCTCGGGGGCGCCGATCTTGAGTCCCTGGCGTTGTTCGATGGTGCGCACGTAGTTGGAGGCGTCGAGGAGTGATTCGAAGGTGCCGGTGTCGAGCCACGCGGTCCCACGCGGCAGCACCTGCACCTGCAGGGTCCCCGCCTCGAGGTAGTGGCGGTTGACGTCGGTGATCTCGTACTCCCCGCGAGCGGAGGGGGCGAGGTCGCGGGCGATGGCGATGACGTCGTTGTCGTAGAAGTACAGCCCCGGCACCGCGTAGTTCGATCGCGGGTGCGCCGGTTTCTCCTCCAAGGACAGGGCGGTGCCGCTCTCGTCGAATTCGATGACCCCGTACGCGGTGGGGTCGGAGACCTCGTAGGCGAACACCGCGCCGCCGTCGATGTCCCCGAACCGGCTCAACTGCGTGCCGAGGCCGGGGCCGTAGAAGATGTTGTCCCCCAGCACCAGTGCGGCGCCCTCGGTGCCGATGTGCTCGGCGCCCAGCACGAACGCCTGCGCGAGGCCGTTGGGTTCGTGTTGCACCTTGTAGGTCAGCGAGATGCCGAACTGGGAGCCGTCACCGAGCAGCCGCTGGAACTGCTCGGCGTCCTGCGTGGTGGTGATGATCAGGATGTCGCGGATCCCGGCGAGCATGAGCGTGGTCAGCGGGTAGTAGATCATCGGCTTGTCGTAGACGGGCACCAACTGCTTGCTCACGCCCTGAGTGATCGGATGCAGCCGCGACCCCGTGCCACCGGCCAGAATGATTCCTCGCATGATGGTCGAGTCTTTCAGACTGCGCTTCGCGCCGCTCTCCCACGTAAAGTGCCGCCCATGAGAATGCTCGTGACCGGCGGCGCCGGGTTCATCGGCGCGAACTTCGTGCACCTGACCGCCCGTACCCGCCCCGACGTCGAGATCACCGTCCTCGACGCCCTCACCTACGCCGGCAACCGCGACTCTCTCGAGCCTGTCGCCGACCGCATCACCTTCGTCCACGGCGACATCACCGACACCGCCCTCGTGAACCGCCTCGTCGCCGACACCGACCTCGTCGTCCACTTCGCCGCCGAATCCCACAACGACAACTCTCTCGGCGACCCCTGGCCGTTCGTGCACACCAACATCGTCGGCACCACCACCCTCCTCCAAGCGGTCCGCACCCACGACGTCCGCTACCACCACGTCTCCACCGACGAGGTCTACGGCGACCTCGAGCTGGACGACCCCGCCCGGTTCACCGAGAACACCCCCTACAACCCCTCCTCGCCGTACTCCTCCACCAAGGCCTCCAGCGACCTGCTGGTGCGAGCCTGGACCCGCTCCTTCGGCGTCCGCGCCACCATCTCCAACTGCTCCAACAACTACGGCCCCTACCAGCACGTCGAGAAGTTCATCCCCCGCCAGATCACCGGCGTCCTCACCGGCATCCGCCCCAAGCTCTACGGCGCCGGACTCAACGTCCGCGACTGGATCCACGTCGAGGACCACAACACCGCCGTCTGGACCATCATCGACAAGGGCGCCCTCGGCCAGACCTACCTCATCGGCGCCGACGGCGAGGTCGACAACCGCACCGTCGTCGAGACCATCCTCGAACTCTGCGGCCACGACAAGGCCGACTTCGACTTCGTCACCGACCGCCCCGGCCACGACCTGCGCTACGCCATCGACAGCACCCGCCTGCGCACCGAACTCGGCTGGACACCCCGCTACTCCGACTTCCGCAGCGGACTCGCCGCCACCATCGACTGGTACCGCGACAACGAATCCTGGTGGGCGCCGCAGAAAGCCGCGACTGAAGCGGCCTACGCATCGGCCGGCGAACGGACGCTCTGATCAGACGGGTTCCGGCGGCTGGTGCGTGATGCGCCGCCGCAGCAGCACGTACACCGCGCGGCGCAGGAACGACGTCACGAGCGCGCGAGCATTACCGATACGAACGTCGTTCTCGGACAGCAGGTCCGGGTAGGCCGCGCGCAGTTTCCGATGGAATCCCGCGGCCTGCCCCGCCTGTTCCCGCGCCAGGCGCACGCTCCACTGCCCGGCATTGATGCGGAACGCCGCGAGCGACGAGCGGATGGCCACCACGTCACCCTTGAGTGCGACCTCCGTGAAGGTCGCCTGATCGATGAGGAACGGGTGGTCGTTGTCCCACCAGCCGATGTCGGCGAGGGCGTCTCGTCGCATCAGGACGCATCCCGGCTCACCGAAGATGTTGGAGCCGGCGAGCACTGCGGTGCGTGCGGCCGTGCGTCCGTCGACGAGGCCGGACAACTTTCCCAGTCCACGCGTGGCGATGATGGTCTTGCCGGCGGCGTCGACGAGCGTGCGTTGCGACGCCACCAGGACGGCCGACGGGTGCGCGTCGAACGCGGCGACCTGGTCGGCGATCGACGTCTCGGTGATCGTGTCGTCGCCGCACACGAGTTTGATCAGTTCGCCCGTGGCCAGTCGACTCACTCTGTCCCAGTTGCGTTTCGCTCCGCCGCCGGCCTCGGTGTGCTCGACGCGGATGCGATCGTCGTCGTAGCGGGCGATGACGTCGAGGGTGGAGTCGGTCGACGCGTGATCGGCGATCACCAGCTCGAAGTCTCGGTAGGTCTGACTCAGGATCGACTCGATGGTCTCGCCGATGAAGTCGGCGTTGTTGTACGCCGGGACCACGATCGACACGCGGGGTGCCATGTCAGGAACCTTTCACCGAGGACGAGCGCTTGAACGAGAAGTCGCGGTAGCCGAAGAAGCTGATGCAGGCGGTGAGCAGTGTGATGACCAGCTGGGACGGGATGGGCGCGAATCCGAGTACCGAGACGGCGACGGTCATCGCGGCGAGGTTCACCGCGAAGGCCCCGGAGTTGACTACGACGAACCGCCAGAAGTCGCGAAGCACGTGTCCCCGCACCCGGAAGACCAGGTAGCGATTCGTGCAGAAGGCAGTCAGCACGTTGCACAGGTAGCCGAGCACGATCGCGGCGTGATAGCCGAGCGTGTCACCGATCGCGAGCTGCCAGACGATGAACCAGACGGTGCCGAGCACCGTGTTGAAGCCGCCCACCAGGAGAAAGACGAGTCCTTGGTTGCCCATCAGGCGGAGGAGCGGGCCGACCGGCTGCGCGTCCACGACGACACGGTCGTCGTCGGCAGGTTGATCGGCGGTCACCACGGCAGTGTCTCAGCAGCGTTCACCGTGGCACAAACTCGCGGACCCGCTCCGGGCTCGTCACCCGCGGTGGCCGGCGAGGAGCGAGGACCGGATGGACTCCAGCGTCGAGGCGATGCCGGCGGGCAGCGTGCGGTGAGTCCTGCGATCGATCTCGGGCCAGACGGTGGATCGAAGACGCAGGTCACGGCCCTGGAGCGAGGACAACGGGGAGGCGGCCTGGACGACGAGCGGTCGCCGACGGAAGACGGACCTGCACGCGCCGAGAATGGCGCCGATGGTGACGGCATTCCCCGAGGCGAAGATCTTGGTGACGGGCTCCGTGCGCTCCCGCGCGGCGACGTCCAGGGCGTCCGCCACCATCTCTGCCGCATCGGAGATGTAGAGGTAGTCGCGCAGGGTGTCGATGGGCACATAGATCGAGATGGGTGATGCCAGTAGGTACCCGCGGCACAGGTGGGAGATGAGTCCCTGCGGCTTCGACAGGTTCTGTCCCGGTCCGTACAGGTTGGCGAAGCGGCCGACCACCACCGACGCATCGGTGCGTCGACCGAAATCCACCGCTCTCTGCTCGGCGCGTAGCTTCGCGTGGCCGTACTCGCCCAGCGGCGCGACCGCGCTCGACTCGTCGTGCGGTGCGTCGGGCGTGCCCGCGTAGACCCCACCGGCGGACGACGCATGAAAGACGGTGACAGGCTCCGGCCTCGGGACCGCATACGACTCGAGCTGTGCCAACGCGTGCGCGAACAGGTCGTTCTCCCGGTCGAAGGCCGCGCGCGGCGTGCCGTTGACGCCTGCGCCCGCACACCACACGACATTGACGCGGCGTGCGTCGGAGGTGGCCACCGCTCGTGCGCGAGAGGTGATCACGGTGCGCGCCGCGTCCTCGTCGAGCCACGGGATCGTCTCGGTCACCACCCGGTGCCCACGACGGGCGAGTTCGGCGGAGACGGCCGAGCCGAGAAGTCCACCACTCCCGACGACCCAGGACAACGTCGTCACGAGAGGTCGGGGTTCTCGGCGTCCCGGTTCTCGGCGTCCGGGCTCGGGGACACCCGGTCGGCCCGACCCAGTGGCCCGGCAGCCGGATCGCCCACGATCAGATAGGGAGGCTTTCCCATCGCGGTCTTCACGTTGACGCCGACGTACTCGGCGACGACGCCGAGAGAGAACAGGGTGGCCCCGAATCCGAACAGCAGGACGACCATGGTGGACGCCCAGCCGCGGACCTCGGTGTCCGGGTCGAAGAACGTGTACACGACGAGGAGATAGGCGACCAGGACGAGACCGAGAACGGCGAACACCACCCCCAGCACGCTGACCAGACGCAAACCCTTGGTGCCGCTGGAGAGAACCATGCGCCAGAAGTGGGACAGCAGGGTCCGCAGGTTGTAGCCGGAACGCCGTCCCTGTTCCTCGCGCAGCGTCACCGGGCTGGTGGTCACACTGCCGGCGATCCACCCGAGTGCGACGTCGAGGTACGCCTCGGATCCGGCGTAGGCGGCCACCGACCGTCCGACCTCGCCCACGACCATGCGGAAGCTGCTGTACTGCACGGTGTTCTCACCGGCCAACGCCTTGGCGATGAGCCACTTCGAACCCTTGCTCGTCGCGTTGCGCCACAGTCCGTGCGGGGCGGCGTTGGTACCGCGGGCGTAGACGACCGAGGCCTGCTCGTCGAGTGCGGTGTCGAGAAGTCCGCCGATGTCGGCGGGATCGTGCTGCCCGTCCTCGTCCATCGTGACGATCCACTCGCCGCCACTCGAGGCCATGCCCGCGAGCGTCGCGGGGTGCTGCCCGAAGTTGCGACTGAGCCAGATTCCGCGGACGAACGAGTGACGGTCCGCCAGGTCTCGGATGACGGCCGCGGATCCGTCCGGGCCGTGGTCGAACACCAACAGGACCTCCTCGACCACCGCGAGTCGGCGACCGGGGGTCAGAAAGGGCCGGGTGAGGGTCTCGAGCTCGTCGGTCAACGGGCCGAGGGTCCTCTCACCCTGGTAGACGGGAACGATGACCGAGATCCGGTGCGGAAGCTGATCGTCAGTCACGAGAGCCGACCCTATAACGCAGAGGGGCCGGTTGCCGACGAGCGAGCGGCCGACGACTGCGGTCGCGCGGAGAACCGTCGTCGGACGTCGAGCACGACGAGGCCCAGCAGAACGACGATTCCAGCGCCCATGGCAGCCAGTCCGAGCCGAAACCCGGGCGGGCGGAAAGTCAGCTCGAGATCGGCGTCGGTGGTACCCGGGGGCAGGTCGACGTAGAGGAAGGTGTCGCCCAGCCCCTTGGTCTGCAACGGCTGTCCGTTCAGCGTGGCCGTGTATCCGGGCCAGGCGAGCCTGGCGAAGACCACGCTGCCGCCGGCGGCGGAGCTCACCCGCAGGCTCTCGTCGACGTCGCTCGAGCGCACCGGCTCGACGTCGGCGTTCACCGTCGCGGACACGGTGCCCTCCTGCGTCGACACCGGCCCGTCGACCCGTTCGAGGACGGCGACCTGGTCGGACTGCGGTCGTGGGACGTCGACCCAGCGCCATCCGGGAGGAACCGGAAGCTGCCGCCACATCGGGTACTGCGCCTTCTGGACGACGACGCGGTCGAGCAACATCAGATCCGCCGTGGTCCGCCCGGTGTAGACGTCGGGACGGAACACGTTGCGGTACGCATCGGGGCAGGTGGTGCCCTCGTAGGCGACGCACAACAGTTCCGAGAACGCCTGGTGGCCGACCGGCGTGTAGGCGCTGACGTAGTTCAGGTCGAGCACCTTGGCGTAGTTGCCGTACACCTGCGCACGCCAGCGATCCGTGGCGTCCTCGGGCGATCTGTCGGACAGGGCCCGATCGCCCAGTTGCAGCGTGGTCCCGGTCCAGTCCGGGAACTCCGCACGCGCCTCCTGCTGGGACGACGGGAAGTTCCACTCGCTCAGAACGGGCCGGTAGTTGTGGATCTGGTACAGCGCGACGGGAATGACAGACACCATGAGCAGCGCGGTGGCGGCGGTCGCCCTGCGCGCGCGGAAGACGGCGACGACGAGCCCGCCGAGAACGACGACGAAGAGGACGGACAGCAGGTGTCGGCCGGCCAGTTGCGGTCCGGACGACAGCGCGCGGATCAGCAGGACGCCCGTGATGACGCCGGCGGCGGTCAGTCGGCCGCGCAGAGAGCGCAGGGTTCCGAAACGGCTCAGCAGAACTGCGGCGATGATGAGCAGGGCGGCAGCGACGAAGGGCAGCAGTCGTCCGGGCCAACGGATCGGCCCGATGTCGGACGGCCCCGCGGTGTACAGGAGCAGGGCGCCGAGAACGATGAGGGGACCGGACAGTTCGCGCACGACCGTCGGCACACGGCGCCAGTCGATGAATGCCACAGCCGGGACGAGGAACCAGGCGATGTAGGTGACCGGGGCCATGGTGGTCTCGCCACTCCACGACTCCATGCTGGTCACCGCCGACGGCAGGCTCGCGCTGAAGGTCTCCGACCAGGGGACCACGAGGAAGTTGTCGTTGAGGGTTCCCTCGGCGCCCGAGCGCCAGGTGACGCCCGAGGTGAGGACGCCGGGGAGGAACGTGACGGCGCCGCACAGGGCGGCGGCGATCGATACGGCCCCGAGTCGGATCACCGGCATCAGGACGCGCGCACGCAGGTACTCGCCGATCATCACCGCGCCCGCGGCGACTCCGGCCATGAGGGCCGCGTGGACGTACCCCACGCTGATGGCGAGGTAGAGAAACGCGAAGACCGGTAGCGGACCGGAGGTGCCGCGGGCATAGCGCACGGCACTCGCCCAGGCATTGATCACCCAGGCCATGCCGATCAGCGACGTCACCCAGGACGGCTGCTCGAAGAAGAGGGTGAATCCCGCGAACGGCGTGGCAGTCGCAGCGACCGCCGCCCAGGAGGGCCTGGATCCGTATTCGAGAGCCACGCGGTAGACGCCGATCGCCAGCACCACGGCGAAGAAGATCTTGACGACGGCAGCGAGCAGTGCCAGGTCGTCCACCGACGGTGAGATGAGGTTGACGATCATCTGCACGGGATTCCAGAGCCCACCCTGGCCCTCGACCGGGTAGTTGCCGGCCATCCACTGGGTGGTGACGAGGGGGAGGAACTGCCCTTCACGCAGCAGGCGGCCCAGAGCCAGCCAGTTGCCCACCGCGCCGGACTCGGTGTCGTCGAGGTAGAAGAAGCGATGGTCGCTCACGAGGATCGCGACGAACCCCAGCACCACCATCACACCGGAGCCGAGACCCCAGGACCAGCGCTCTCGACGGGACGTCTCGACCGAGGTCACGACAGGCGTGTGCGTCACACCGTCCTCGCTTCCTGACCGACACGTCGTTCCCCGCAAGTGTCATGGACGCGACGGAACCCTCCCGGTTGTTATCGTAGGTCACAGACCGGTCTCATTTGTTACGGGGTGCGACGAGCACGCCTGTCTCTACTGTCAGGAGTTGGACAACCGATGCAGTCGACCGCGCCCGCGACGATTCCGCACAGCGGCCACGACAGGTTGGTCCTCCAGCGAGGCGTCTTCCTCGGCCCCTCCACCAGAGTGAATCCCGATCTGTACGTGCAGATCGAGAAGGGCAGCGGGGATCGCAGGCGCCACGACATGACGCTCGCGAAGAACTCCTTCGCTCACACCAACACGTACTTCGGGCGCTTCGCGGCGTCCTACTGGCAGCGGTGGACCACGGTCGGCGCGGTCACGGCGTCTCTGCGCATCGCGACGAGCGGCCGTGTCCGAGTGCGACTGCTGGCCTCGGACATCGCCGGTCACCGCCGCATCGTGTCGGTGCAGGAGACGCGGAGCGACGCCGTGCTGACATTCGAGGCTCCGCTCGACAAGTTCGTCGACGGGGGTGCCCTCTGGCTGGAGTTCGAGACGTTCGGCGAGTCCGCCGTCGTCGACGGCCTCGAGTGGACCCACGCCACCACGGTGTCGAGACGTCCGGTGGCCATTGCCATCTGCACGTTCAACCGCGCCATCGACTGTGCGCACACGGTGGCCGCACTGGCGTCCGACGACGTGGTGTTGTCGCTGATCGACACCGTGCACGTCGTGGATCAGGGCACCGACCTCGTGCAGGATCAGCCGGAGTTCGCCGATGCGCGGGCGCGGATGGGCGACACCCTGGTGTACCTCCGGCAGCCCAATCTCGGTGGTGCGGGCGGTTTCACGCGTGGACTGTACGAGGTGACCGCGTCTCGGAGCGGTGTCGACGTCATCCTCATGGACGACGACATCCTGTGTGAGCCGGAGACGGTGCTGCGTCTGAGCGCCTTCGCCAACGTCACGGCGCAGCCGACCCTGGTCGGTGCGCAGATGCTGTTCCTGCTCAATCCCGACTACCTCAACGTCGGCGCGGAGGAGGTGGACTTCCTGCACCTGCAGCACGGTCGCACCGTCGGAAAGGCGTTGTCCAACAAGAGCATGATCAAGAAGAACCAGGAGCGCCGGGTCGACGCCGGCTACAACGCCTGGTGGACGTGCCTGATCCCGTCCGAGGTCGTCGAGGAGATCGGTCTCCCGCTTCCCATGTTCTTCCAGTGGGACGACGTGGAGTACGGCGTGCGCGCCGGCCGTGCCGGCTTCCCGACCGTCACGCTGCCCAACGCGGCGGTGTGGCACGCCGACTTCTACTGGAAGGATTTCGACGACTGGGCGCGGTACTTCAGCACGCGCAACTCGCTGATCGTCGGGTCTCTGCACAGCGACCTGAACACGACGGTGTTGTCGCGAATGTTCCTGCGGCACATCGCCGAGTACGTCGTCGGAATGCAGTACGGCCTCGCCCACACCACCTTGAAGGGTATCGAGGACTGGCTGTCGGGGCCGGACCATCTGTCCGACGGCGGCATGGCGGCGATGGCTCGTATCCGAGCCGACCGCAAGGAGTACCCGGAGACGATCATGCACCCGGCGGCCACCGCGCCGGTGCCCTCCGCGGAGGTGCGGGTGTCGCGAGCGGGCGGGGAGCCGAGCGCGATGCGAGCGGTGTTGGCCAAGCGCGGTGTCGACCAGTTCCTCGGACGCACGATCGGCGGTCTCGTCGGCGTCACGCGCGAGGACGCCCACTGGTGGCACATCGCCAGGTTCGACCATGTCGTGGTCACCGACGCATCGCAGGGCGGTGTTCGAATCCGCAAGCGGGACAAAGCACGTGGGGTCGCGCTGATGGTGCGTGCCGTCAAGGTGATGCGGCGTCTGCGGCGGGAGGCTCCTGCTCTGCAGGAGCAGTACCGTGCGGCCGGTGCCGATCTCATCGCACGCGAGAACTGGGCCCGGCTCTACGGGATCGACGCCGACGCTCCGACCACCGAATCGGTCAGGTGAGCCGGACCGCCACCTGCTCGTTGTTGGACGTGTAGGCGAGGTACTCGAACGTCACCCCGGTGCGGTGGACGAACTCGGTCCACGCCTTGTACTCGTGCAGGGCCCAGCCGGGGAAGTTGAAGAACTCGTCGAACACGATGACGGTGCCCGGCACCAGTCGTGACTCGAGACGACGCAGGACGAAGTCGGTCGACGAGTACAGGTCGGCGTCGAGGTGCAGGAACGCGACCGGGCCGCGGTTCTTCGACAGGAACGGCCCGAGGGTCTGCTGGAACATGCCCTTCACCAGGTGCGCTCCCGGAACGTCCGGTAGAGCGTCCTGAGCGAAGGTCCCGGCCTCGAAGCCGGTGCGCCAGTCCTCCGGCAGGCCCTCGAAGGTGTCGAAGCCGGCGATGACTCCGACGTTGGCGGCGCGGCGCCACTCGTCGACGATGGTGCCGAGGGTGGTCCCGGTGGCGACCCCGAACTCGAGTGCCATGCCGTCGATGGAGACGGCTCTGAGCGCGTGTCGGAGCGTGAGGTCGGGGTGGGTGAAGGACGGCGTCATCGGGAGATGTGTCTCGGCGAAGTCGGCGCTCGACGCCGTGGCTTCGACGTCGGCGGCGAACGGGATGTCGCGGCGCATCCGGAACTCCAGCGTGGTGATGGATTCCTGGAGGTCGGCGATCGTCTTCGCCTGACCCGTGATCAGGTCGATCAGCTCACTGTGACGACGGTCGGCCTCTGGTGCCACGGCGTCCTGGACTGCCTGCACGACCTTGCCTCGCGCCGAGGCTCTGACGCGTCGGCTCCACCGCATCACCCGCACCGTCCACTCGTCATGGGGACATACCGTAGTTCAGGGTTTGCGGAAGTACTCATCCCGGCCGAGCTTGCGCAGACGCAACCACTCGCGCAGGCCGCGGAGGTCCCGTCGTGTGACCACGAAGTACCACCCGAAGCGCACCCATTCCTGCGGGAGAAGCTTGCGCATGCCGGGTTGAGCCATCAGGTATCCGCGGTTGCGGTAGGTGAAGTAGCGCTTGGTGGCGTCGTCCGGATATTGCGTGTGCATCCGGCCGCCGAGGATCGGCTTGAACTCGTCGGCGCCGTTCGGATGCAGGTACGCGGTCTGCAGGCACGTGCCGAAAGCCAGCCCCGAGCGTGTGAGGCGACGGTGGATCTCGACCTCGTCGCCGCGGACGAAGAGCCGGAGGTCGGGGACACCGACGGCGTCGATCGCAGCGGCCGAGAACAGCGCACCGTTGAACAACGACGCGTAGGACGGCAACAACTCCTCGTCACCGAGTTCGGACCGCCAGCGTCGCCACGCGGTGCCGCGTCGCAGCGGGAACGCGAGGTGATCGGGATCGTCGATGTCGCACACGACGGGGGAGACCTCGTCGAGGCCGTGGCGCACCGCGCAGTCGAGGAGCGTGGCGAGGACGTCCGGCCCCTCCGGCCTGCCGTCGTCGTCGGCGAGCCACACCCGCTCGGCACCGAGGGACAGCGCGTGCAGCATCCCCAGCGCGAAGCCGCCGGCCCCACCGAGGTTGTGCTTGCTCCCGAGGTAGGTGGTCGGCACGGCCGCGCTCTCGACGAGCTCGCGGACCGCGGTCTCGTTCGCGTTGTCCACCACGATCAGATGGTCGAGCGGACGGGTCTGCGACGTCAGGACGGCGAGGGACTGGGCCAGCAGCTCGCGGCGCCGGTGGGTGACCACCACGCCGACGATGAACTCAGGCATGCGGGTCGTGATCGGCCTGGCCACGATCCGCGGCCTCCAGCTCACGAATGACGTGCGCGACGTGGTCTCCCGCGTCGTCGCCCTCGTACGACCGCACGACCTCCTCGATGCCGCCCTGCTGCCGCACGTGGCCGTGATCGATCCACATCGCGGAATCGCAGAGCTGGGCGAGGAACTCGTTGGAGTGCGAGGCGAAGACGAGGATGCCCGAGCGCTGCACGAGCTTCTGCAGACGAGTGCGCGCCTTCTTCATGAACTCGGCGTCGACCGCGCCGATGCCCTCGTCGAGCAGCAGGATCTCGGGGTCGATGCTCGTGACGACGCCCATGGCGATGCGCACGCGCATGCCCGTCGAGTAGGTGCGCAGCGGCATGTCGAGGTACTCGCCGAGCTCGGTGAAGTCGGCGATCTCGTCGATCTTCGACATCATCTGCTTGCGTGTCTGGCCGAGGAACAGGCCGCGGATGATGATGTTCTCGTAGCCGGAGATCTCCGGGTCCATGCCGACGCCCAGGTCGAAGACCGGCGCGACGCGACCCCGCACGACGGCACTGCCTCGGGTGGGTTCGTAGATGCCCGCCAGCAGGCGTAGGAGCGTCGACTTGCCCGCACCGTTGTGGCCGACCAGTCCGACGCGGTCGCCCTCTTTCAGTGAGAGCGTGATGTCGCGCAGCGCCTCCACGACGACGACGTCACTGCTGTTGCGTCCGATGGTGCCGCCGGCCTTGCCGAGGAACGCCTTCTTCAGCGACCGGGTCTTGGCGTCGAAGATGGGGAAGTCGACGCACGCGCCGTGCGTCTCGATGCTGACTGTCATGTGTGTCTCGTCCGATCAGACCCAGTAGGGCACGCGGGCCCGGAACGTACGCATCGCCACCATGGTGACGGCCAGGCCGACCACGGTGAACGCCAGCACGATGTACCAGTGGTACGCCTGCTGGTCCTCGCCGATCAGGGGCGCGCGCAGGATGTCGAGGTAGTGGAACAGCGGATTGATCTCCACCAGCCGCGCGCGGTCCGCCGCGGCCCCGCCCATCTTCTGCAGATTCGCCGTGGTCCACACGATCGGCGTCATGAAGAACAGCAGCGTGACGACGCTGCCGAGGATCGGGGCCAGGTCGCGGTAGCGGGTGGCGATGATGCCGAAGAGCAGTGACACCCACACCATGTTGACGACGATCAGACCGAACGCCGGGATCGCCATGACGATGGTCCAGTGCAGCTCGGGACGGAACACCGCGAGCATGATCAGGTAGATCAGCATGTTGTGGCCGAGGAGCAGCACCTGGCGCCACACGAGCCGATAGATGTGCACGCTCAGTGCCGACGGCAGCTGTTTGATCAGGCCCTCGTTGGCCACGAAGACGTCGGCGCCCTCGAGGATCGACGCGCTGATGAGGTTCCAGATGATGAGCCCGACGGTGACGTGGGGCAGGAACGACTTCAGGTCGATGTCGAGGAGGACCGAGTACAGCAGACCCATCGCGACGGCCTGCACACCCGTGGCGATGGTGATCCAAAACGGGCCGATGACGGAACGCCGGTACCTCTGCTTGATGTCCTGCCACCCGAGGCTCAGCCACAGCTCACGCTGGGCGTAGCCCTGCCGGAGATCGCGGACGGCCCGGCGGAACGTCTGCGAATCGGACGCGGGTGCATCCCCGGAGTTCGAGTCCCCGGTGTTCGAGTCGATCGCTGGTGCTGCCACGACCGACGACCCTACAGACGAGAACCGTCAGAGGTACTGGCCGGTGCCCTGCCCGTGCTGGCCCTGACCGCCGCCGCCGATGGACACACCGGGCGGAAGTGCACCCTGGCGCATCTGCTCGAGCTGGGCGCGCGCCGCCATCTGCTGAGCGAAGAGTGCCGTCTGGATGCCGTGGAACAGTCCCTCCAGCCAGCCCACCAGTTGTGCCTGGGCGATGCGGAGCTCGGCGTCGGACGGCACCGCGTCCTCGCCGAAGGGTAACGCCAGGCGCTGGAGCTCGTCGCGCAACTCCGGCGCGAGTCCCTGCTCGAGCTCACGGATGGAGGAGGTGTGGATCTCCTTGAGGCGGGTGCGGCTGGCGTCGTCCAGCGGTGCCGCGCGCACCTCCTCGAGGAGCTGCTTGATCATGGTGCCGATGCGCATGACCTTGGCGGGTTGCTCGACCATGTCCGCCAGCGATTCCTGGTCGTCGCCGTCCGACGAGTCGCCGGCCCCGGTGACGTTCGCGCGGGCCGCGGCGGCCGCCGCCTCGCGGGGACTGAGCGCGATCGGCTGCCCGTCCGGACCGATGACGACGACGTGGTCGGCGCTGTCGTCCGCGCGGCCGCCGTCCGAGTTCTGCTCGTGTGAAGACGTCATGTCTCCATCTTGACCCGGGTCGCTCACCAGGGTGGGGTCCGGGGCGTGCCCGTGCGTGCCCGCCCTGTCGCCGTCGGCGCCTAGAGTGTGCGGCATGACCTACGACGTCGCCCGCGTACGAGGGCTGTTTCCCTCGCTCGGCGACGGCTGGATCCACCTCGATCCGCAGCTGGGCATGCAGATCCCCGACCGGGTGGCCACGGCCGTGTCCACCACCTTCCGCGGGACCGCATCGACGCACATCGGTCGGCACCCCTACGCGCAGCGCAGCGCGAAGGTCGCCGACGATGCTCGGCAGGCCGTCGCAGATCTGGTCGGTGGATCCCCCGAGGGCGTGGTCCTCGGTCCGGACCACGGCATCCTCCTGACCGCTCTCGCGGAAGCCCTCAGCACGCGTCTCGGCCTCGGTACGGGCATCGTCCTGTCCCGGCTGGACGACGAGGCGAACGTGGCACCGTGGCTGCGCATCGCCAATCGGTACGGCGCCCAGGTGCAGTGGGCCGAGGTGGACATCGAGACGTGCGAGCTCCCCAGTTGGCAGTTCGGGGAACTCATCGCGGCGAACACTCGGCTCGTCGCGCTGACCGCGGCGTCGACGGTGGTGGGGTCGGCCCCCGACGTCCGTGTCGCCGCCGACCTCGTGCACGACGCCGGCGGGCTGCTGGTCGTCGACGCGGTGGGTGCGGCCCCCTACGCGGTGCTCGACATCGAGGAACTCCGGGCGGACGTCGTCGCCGTCAACGCCGCGGCCTGGGGTGGGCCTCGCGTCGGAGCGCTGGTGTTCCGGGACCCCGAGCTGCTCGACCGGTTGCCGTCGCAGGCGCTCGACACCGATGCGAAGGGTCCGGCGCGGCTCGAGGTCGCCGGTCTGCACTACTCACTGCTCGCGGGCATGACCGCGTCCGTCGACTGTCTCGCCGCCCTCGACGAGAACGCGAGCGGGACGCGTCGACAGCGCCTCGAGATGTCCATCGGCTCGCTGCAGGACTACCAGGATCGGCTCTTCGCGTACCTGCAGGAGCGCGTGGCGGCACTGCCGCACGTCATGGCCATCGGTCAGGCGTCCAGCCGCATCCCGTGCCTGAGCATCAGCGTGGACGGCGTCGACTCCGACAAGGTGGCGGCGCGATTGGCGGACAACAGGATCGACGTGGTCGGTGGCCTGCACGGCGGCAGCCGCCTGCTCGAGTCGCTGGGTGTCGCCGATGCCGGTGGCGCGATCACGGTGGGGCTGGCCCCGTACACGACGCGGCACGAGATCGACCAGCTCGTCACGGTTCTCGAGACGCTGACCTGATCCGCGCCCGTCAGCGGACGCGCAGGATCACCTTGCCCACCGTGGCGTGGTCGTCCAGCATGCGATGAGCCTGCGGTGCGTCCGACACCGGCACCTCCGCGTGCACGACGGGCACGACCGCACCGTCGGCGATCATCGGCCACACGTGCTCGCGCACCTGGCGCACGATGTCGGCCTTGCCGCCCGGGCCGGTGAGGGGGCGCGCCCGCAACCCGGCGCAGTGCACACTGCCGCGCTTGGCCATCAGCGCGCCGAAGTCGAACTCGGCCACCCGGCCGCCCTGCATGCCGATCGTGACCAGTCGGCCGTCCATGGCGAGCGCAGAGATGTTGGGGGACAGGTACTTCGCGCCCATGTTGTCGAGAATGACGTCGGCTCCGTGCCCGTCCGTCGCGGACCGTAACTCCTCGGTGAAGTCCGAGGTCTTGTAGTCGATGAGGATGTCCGCGCCGAACGATCGGCAGATCTCGAGCTTCTCCGCCGAGCCGGCGGTCACCGCGACGCGCGCGCCGAGGGCCTTCGCCACCTGGATGGCGTGCGTGCCGATGCCGCTGCCACCGCCGTGGATCAACAACGTGTCCCCGGCGGACAAGCCGGCATACATGACGACGTTGGACCACACCGTGCACGCGACCTCGGGCAGCGATGCGGCCACGTGCAGGTCGAGCCCGTCGGGAACGGGCAGCACCTGTCCGGCCGGCACCACCACCTGCTCGGCGTAGCCGCCACCCGCGAGCAGCGCGCAGACCCGATCGCCGACGTTCCACGAGGTGACGTCCGCACCGACGTCGGCGATCACACCGGAGCACTCGAGACCGAGCACCTCGGAGGCGCCGGCGGGCGGCGGGTAGTTGCCCTGCCGTTGCTGCAGATCGGCGCGGTTGACGGCGGACGCCGCGATGGAGATCAGGACTTCTCCCGGCCCCGGTACGGGATCGGGTACCTCGCTCCAGACCATGACATCGGGGTCGCCGTATTCGGTCAGTGTGATCGCATGCACAGGGTCGATGGTATGCCGCGGGGCGTGAGTTGCGACGAGGTCATACCATTCGACTCGGTGACCGGACGAGACGATGCGAACGACGTGCGGCCCGGCATCGGACAACCGGTGGTGGGCCTGCTGGGTGACGTCCGCATCCGCGTCGGTACGCAGTTCTCGGGTGTGCCGGGTCTGCGAGCGCGGACACTGCTGGCGCTTCTCGCGATGACTCCCGGCAAGTTCGTCTCGGTGTCGACGATCATCGACGAACTCTGGCCCGACGGCGGACCGGAGTCGCCGAAGTCCGCCGTGCAGACCCAGGTCTCGCGTCTGCGGTCGGTGGCACCGATGATCGAGACAGGACCGGCCGGGTACCGCCTCTCACTCGATTCGAACGACGTCGACCTGTGGCGAGCCCAGCTGCTCGCCGCGTCGGCATCGTCCCTGGAACCTGCGCAAGCACTCGACACGGTTGCCGACGCGGTCGCGCTGTGGCGAGGCGAGCCCGGAGGTGATCTGGGCGACAGCACCGTGGCGGCCGACGTCGCGAAGGCTGCGGCAGACATCCGCGACACGCTGGACTCGATCGCCGTGGCTGCGTCGTCGGATGTCGGTGACCACGCGTCCGCGATCGAGATCGCACGCCGACGCTGGCACCGCGACCGTGCCGACGAGACCGCGGCGTCGTCGATGATGAGTGCGCTGCACGCCGCGGGTCGCACGGCCGATGCGATCGCCGTGTTCGCCGAACTCCGTGAGCTGCTGGCAGATCGGTGGGGCATAGATCCGTCGCCGGTCGTCGCGGCACTGCATGCCGATCTGCTCGGCGCGACAGTTCCGGTCGAGCCGGTCGCGCTGTCGGGCTACCCGGTGGTGGGAGTCCGTCACGCCTCCACCGAGCTCGTGGGCCGGACGGACGACATCGCGGCGGTGGAGAGCCTGCTGTCCCGAGCGCGACTGGTGACCGTCACCGGTCCCGGCGGAAGTGGCAAGACGCGCCTGGCTCACGAGATCGGTCGTCGTGCGACACAACGGGTTCCGGTTGTCGTCGTCGAGTTGGCACCTCTGCGGAGTGGAGACGACGTGGTCGCCGCCATCAGTGGAACCCTGGGACTGAACGAGGCGGACGTCGTGATGGGGTCCTTGCCCATCGGTCCTGTCCATTCCGCGCGTGACCGGCTTCGGGACGCGCTGGCATCGCGTCCTCTGCTGATGATCCTGGACAACTGCGAACACGTGTCGACCGATGTGGCCGGCGTGGTGGACGAAGTGATCGGGGCGAGCGATCTGGTGCGCATCCTGACGACGTCTAGAACGCCGCTGGGTGTCGCTGCCGAGTCGATCTACCCTCTTCCGCCGTTGGTCGTCGATGCGGGCGGTTCACCGGCCACCGATCTGTTCATCGCCCGTGCGCGGGCGGTACGACCGACCGTCGTGATCGACCCGGACAGGATCGCACGGTTGTGCACCCGTCTCGACGGTCTGCCGTTGGCCATCGAATTGGCCGCGGCGCGTGCTCGGTCGATGAGCATCGAGGAGATCGACAACGCGGTGGCCGATCGATTCTCGTTGTTGCGCAGCAAGGATCGGACTCGACCGGAGCGGCATCGGACGCTGCATGCCGTCATCGACTGGAGTTGGCAACTGCTCGACGACGGTCAGCGCCGTGCGCTCCGACGGTTGTGCCGCTTTCCTGCCGGCATCACCTCGCATGCTGCGCGGGCGGTAGCCGAGTTCGAGCCGGGTGACCGCATCGACGACGCGGTGGACGGTCTGGTGGAGCACTCGTTGCTCACGGTGGACGAGTCGGACGGGATGAGATTCCACATGCTCGAGACCGTCCGCGAATTCGGCGAGGAGCACCTGGCACGCGACCCCGCCGAGCGCGACGCGGTCACCGACGCGATGGTCGCGTGGGCCTCGTCCGTCGCACGGCAGGCCCTCGAACTGCATCGGAACGGCAACCGCAACGCGGTCGTTCCGGCGATCGACGCCGAGCACGACAATCTGCTGGCAGTGCTCCGTATCGCGGCGGTCGAACAGCGCTGGTCCGACGTCTTCACGATCTTCCCCGCTCTTGCCTACCTGTGGTCTGTGCGGGGTGCGCACTCGGAAGTCGTCAATTGGTCGGTGCGCCTTCTCGATGCGACCGATGTCGATCCCCGCGGTGTCCCCGACGACATCGTCGTGTTCGCCTACGTCTTCATGGCGTCGCACCTGGGATACGGAGGCTCGCCCCGGCAGGCGGCCCGCGCGCGCACCGCGTTGCGACGCGTTCTGCGGGCCAGACCGGGAACTTCTCCGGCCCTGCGGTTCCCGGCGATGCTGCTCCTGCACCGCGCCGACGGCACAGGGCTGGCGAGGGTGCTCGCGGAGGCGGTCAGATCTGCAGACCCGGAGATTCGAGGTACCGCGCTGATGTTGCGCGGATCGCTGCGGGAGAACCGCGGTGACCTGTACGGCGCGGAACGCGATCTTCGCGCCGCGGCGTCCATCTCGCACGATGCCGACGATCTGTGGGGCATGGCTCAGGCTGCTCAGTCACTGGGGAGTATCCACGGACAGACCGGGAGGCACGAGCAGGCCGCCGAGTTCTATCTCCACGGGGCGCAGTTGCTCTGGCGCCTCCACGCGTACGAGGAGAGTGTTCAGACGCGGACCTTCGCCGCTGCGTCTCTCGTCGCCGCGGACCGCGTCGGTGACGGGTTGGCTCTGCTGTCGGATTTCGGGCACGGCGATCGCATCACCACGGGGCTTGCGGTGGTCGCGTCCGACGAGGCGATGAGGCATCAGACGCGAGCCACGGTTTTCGGAACTCGGGCCGAGGCGATGCTGCGTGGAGGAGATGTGTCCACCGGTCTGGCGCTGTATCGGGACGCCGCCGAGCAGTGCCGGTCGGGGTGGGACGACATCGGAGATCCGTACGCCGTGATGTTGGCCTGCGCCTGCGTGGATGCGCATGTGCTGCACGGCGATCATGGCAGGGTGGAGGATCTGGTTCGGTGGATCCGCACCCGCGTCTGCGCTCCCCGCAGTGCTCTGGCGCGAGGGGATCTTCCTCAGCTCGGTGCCGTGGCCTGCGCCGTGGGGTCGTATCTGATCGCCTGCGGGCGATCGCACGAAGGACCGATTCTTCTGGCCGCTGCGACGTCCGTCGCGGCGCGACAGGACTTCCCGTCGATGACGATCGACCTGCATCTGGGTCTGGCGCGCCGGGTGCTCGGCATCGACGCGGTGGAGACGGCCCTGCTGCGGCGGCCCCGCACCCGGGCCGCCGCAGCGGAGTTGATCCTGGCCGCGCTGACGGATCAGGCCTTACGCATGTAGGTGCGCACGGTGAGTGGAGCGACGACCAGAACGATGATCGCCGCGCCCAGCAGCGACCACACCACATGGATTCCGGCGTGGCCGGTTCCGGCGAGTTCGCGCACCGCGGTGACCACCTGGGAAACCGGGTTCACGTTCACGAAGGCCTGAAGCCATCCGGGCATGGTGTCCACCGGGACGAAGGCGTTCGACAGGAAGGTCAACGGGAAGAGGATCAACATCGACACGCCCTGCACGGCGGACGCCTTGCTCATCAGGACACCCATCAAGGCGAAGATCCAGCTGATCGACCATGCGCACACGATCACCAGGCCGCCGGCGAGCGCAACTCCTACCGCACCGCCCTCGGGTCGGTAGCCCATGGCGAAACCTGTGGAGAACGTGATGACGGTGGCGATGACGTACCGGACGACGTCGGCGAGCAGTGCGCCCGCCAGCGGTGAGATACGTGCGATCGGAAGGGCTTTGAACCGGTCGAAGACGCCCTTGTCCATGTCCTCACGGAGTTGCGTGCCGGTGACGATCGACGTGGTGATGACCGTCTGGACCAGGATTCCGGGAATGATGACCGGCAGGTAGCTCGCGATGTCGCCGGAGATGGCACCGCCGAAGATGTAGGTGAACATCAAGGTGAAGACGACCGGAACGAAGACGACGTCGAACAGTTGCTCCGGGTTGTGCTTCAGCTTGAGCAGACCTCGATACGCCATCGTGACGGTGTGGCGAGCGGACATCGAGACGGAGATCCGCTCGACCGGGGCGTCGACGAAGCTGGGCGCCGAGGTGGGGCTGGTCAGGGTGGTGGTCATGCGGCGTTCTCCTCGGATGTGGCGGCCGCGGAGTCGGGCCGACCGGTGATGGACATGAAGACCTCGTCGAGGCTGGGTTTGGCGACGGTGATCTCGGCGACGTCGATCCCGATGTCCCGCAACGAGATCAGAATGTCCGGTGTCGCCGAGGCATCCTTCATTGGCGCCGTGACGCGGCCCGATCCGGTGGCCGCGGACGCGTCGAGACCGAGGCGGGTGCTGACCAGGACACGTGCCTCCTCGGTGCGTCCGGGGTCGGCGATCACCAGAGTCATCGTGGACGTTCCCACCGACGCCTTCAGACTGTCGGCCGTGCCGTCGGCGATGACGCGTCCCCGGTCGATGACGGCGATGCGGTCGCACAGCTGATCGGCCTCGTCGAGGTACTGGGTGGTCAGCAGGACCGTCGTGCCCTCGGACACGAGTCGGCGGATGGTGTCCCACATCTGTACGCGCGTGCGAGGGTCGAGGCCGGTGGTGGGTTCGTCCAGGAACAGCAGCGGAGGTGTCGAGATGAGGCTCGCGGCCAGGTCGAGTCGCCGCCGCATTCCTCCGGAGAAATTCTTCAACGGCTTCGACGCGGCCTCGGTGAGGGCGAACTCCTCGAGAAGGTCGTTCGCACGTCGTCGGCTCTCGGCACGGCCGAGGCCGAGCAGTCGGGAGAACACGACGAGATTCTCCGTTGCGGTGAGGTCTTCGTCGACCGACGCGTACTGGCCCGTCACGCCGACCAGGGAACGCACGGCCGTGGGCTCCCCGACGACGTCGTGGCCGAACACCCGTGCGCTGCCGCCGTCCGGGCGCAGCAGGGTGGCGAGCATGCGGACCGTGGTGGTCTTTCCCGCTCCGTTGGGTCCGAGAACTCCGTAGACCGCGCCGCGGGGAACGGTCAGGCTGACGCCGTCCACCGCGCGCTGTCGGCCGAAGTTCTTGACGAGGTTGTCTGCTTCGATGGCTGGTTGCATGCGCTCAGCGTGCACCGCCCCGCTGTCACGGCACTGTCGTGCCGGTGTCGTGCCGGTGTCGGATCAGATCCGTGACGGCTCTTCCCACAGGTTGATGCCGGACTCCTTGGCGTGCTCGTCGATGCGGCTCAGTTCGTCGTCGTCGAATCGGAGTTGCGCGAGTGCACCCACGTTGTCGTCGAGCTGCTCGACGGACGAGGCGCCGATCAGCACCGTCGTGACCCGCGGGTCCCGCAGCGCCCACGCCAACGACATCTGGGCGAGCGACTGCCCCCGCGCCGCGGCGATGTCGTTCAGCGCGTTCAGATGCCCGCGCATGTCCTCGGTCAGCCACTCGGGATCGAACGACTTCCCCTGTGCCGCGCGCGACTCGTCGGGGATGCCGCCGAGGTACTTGTCGGTCAGCATGCCCTGCGCGAGAGGGGAGAACGCGATCACGCCGACTCCCAGCTCGTCGACGGCCGGCAGTAGATCGGACTCGATCCAGCGATTGAGCATCGAGTAACTAGGCTGGTGGATCAGCAGTGGCACTCCCGCATCGGACAGCAGTGCCGCCATCTGGCGGGTGCGCGCCGCCGAGTACGAGCTGATGCCCACGTAGCGCGCCTTGCCCTGCTCGACGGCACTGACCAGCGCGCCCGCGGTCTCCTCGACGGGTGTGTCCTTGTCGGGGCGGTGGCTGTAGAAGATGTCGACGCTGTCGAGCCCCATGCGCTCGAGTGAGCGGTCCAGTGAGCTCAGCAGGTACTTGCGCGACCCGCCGAAGCCGTACGGGCCCGGCCACATGTCCCACCCCGCCTTCGTCGAGATGACCAGCTCGTCGCGGTACGGCCCGAAGTCCTCCCGCAGGATGCGGCCGAAGTTGATCTCCGCGCTGCCGTACGGCGGCCCGTAGTTGTTGGCGAGATCGAAGTGGGTGATGCCGAGGTCGAACGCCCGGCGGAGTACGGCGCGCTGGGTGGCGAGCGGCACGTCGTCACCGAAGTTGTGCCACAGCCCCAGCGAGATGGCGGGCAGCTTCAGTCCGCTCTCACCGGTACGGCGGTAGGGCATCGCGGTCGGGCGGTCGGTGTCGTAGCGGTCGGGGGAGGCGACATAGGGATCCGGCATGGCGCCATCCTGCCGGACATGTGACGCTCACCAGCGTGAAATCGTGTTGCCGGGCGTGCGCGTTCGCTAGCGTTTGCGTGTGAGCACTTTCGGCAACTTCCAGAACGAGATCTACCTGACCGGGCTCGGCGGCACGACCCCCGACCTGCCGATGACGGCCGACGGTCTCGAGGAGCGGGCGCGCGAGACGCTGTCCGCGGCCGCCTTCGCGTACATCGCCGGGAGTGCGTCCACGGAACGCACGGCGCGTGGGAACGTCGACGCGTTCGGCTCCCGCAGGATCGTTCCCCGGATGTGGCGCGGGGCCAGCGCACCGGACGCCCGCGACCTGTCGGTGACCGTGCTGGGGACCACCCTCGCCGCACCGGTGCTCACCGCGCCGATCGGCGTCCTCGGCATGGTGCACCCCGCGGCGGAACCCGCCGTCGGGTCGGCCGCCGCCGAGCTGGGGATCGGCTCGGTGCTGTCCACCGCGTCGTCCACTCCGCTCGAGGACGTCGCTGCGGAGTCCGGCGAGAACTGGTGGTACCAGCTGTACTGGCCGTCGGACGACGGCGTCGCGGAGTCACTGGTGCGTCGTGCCACCGCGGCGGGAGCGAAGGTCATCGTCGTCACGGCGGACACCCCCGGCATCGGGTGGCGTCCGCGCGATCTCACGCTCGGTCATCTGCCCTTCCTCCGCGCCGAGGGCATCGCGAACTACCTGTCCGATCCGGTCTTTCGCTCACGCCTGGCGTCGCCTCCCGAGGAGAGTGCCGAGGCGCTGCAGATCGCGGTGCTCACCTGGGTCGGCATGTTCGGCAACCACACGATCCGCCCGTCCGACGTCGCGCGGGTGCGTGAGTGGACGCATCTGCCCGTCGTGGTCAAGGGGATCCTGCACCCCGACGACGCCCGTGCCGTCGTCGACGCGGGTGCCGACGGCGTCGTCGTCTCCAATCACGGTGGGCGACAGGTGGACAACTCGATCGCCGCGCTCGACGCGCTCGAACCCGTCGCCGCGGCCGTCGGGGATCACGCGACCGTGCTGCTCGATTCCGGTGTCCGCTCCGGCGCCGACGTGGTGGTCGCGCTGGCCCTCGGCGCCGACGCGGTGTTCTACGGGCGGCCGTGGGTGTACGGCCTGGGACTCGCGGGCCGGGAGGGTGTCGTCCATGCGCTGCGGTGCCTGCTGGGCGACCTCGACATCACCATGGGACTGGCCGGGCTGTCGTCGGTCACCGAGGTGGACGGGTCGATTCTGTACCGGTCCTGAAGATGCGCAGGTCGGCACGCGCGGGGGTCACCTCGGTCTAGCCTTCCGTCATGGTCGTTCACAGTGCGCGTCCCGAGGAGTCACAGACCGCGGCCCCGCCGGTGGCCTGGTTGAACGAGGCGGAGGCCCGCGCGTGGCGCGCGTTCATCGATGCCGACTACCGCCTCATGGACACCCTGAACCGCGACCTGCACACGCGAGAAGGTCTGACCCTGGCCGAGTACCGCATCCTGGTGCGACTGAGCGAGGCTCCCGACGGTTCGCTGCGGATGAGTCTGCTCGCCGACGGCGTGCTCTCGTCGAGGAGCCGGCTCACGCACCAGATCCGCCGAATGCAGGAGCAGGGCTTGGTCGTTCGAGACACCTGCGACGAGGACGGGCGTGGTGTCCTGGCCGTCATCACGGACGACGGACGCGCCCGCCTGGCGGCAGCGGCACCGTCGCACGTCGCCGCGGTACGGCGATGCCTGATCGATCTGCTCACGGCCGACGAACTCGCGACGATGGCCGAGGTGTTCGAGAAGGTCGATCGACGACTGCTCGCGGGAGACCACTAGTATCGATCGCGGAAGCGTGGCAGAGCGGCCCAATGCACTCGCCTTGAAAGCGAGAGACGTGTGAAAGCGTCCGGGGGTTCAAATCCCTCCGCTTCCGCCAGTGCGATGTGATCGACGACGAACGCCCCCTCCGTCCGGAGGGGGCGTTCGTGTCGGTCGGTGCCGCGTTACTTCTGCTTCGCGGCGGCGAGTCCGCGGGCCACGATGGCGGCCTGCAGGTAGCGCAGTCCCGAGGGCACGCTGGGATCGATGCCGGTGAGCTGGCCGATGCGCTTGAGGCGGTAGTCGACGGTGTTGGCGTGCACGAACAGGTGCCGCGCGGTGCGCTGGCGGTTGAGTTCGTGACCGATGTACGACGTCAGCGTGTCGAGCAGTTCGGGCGCGTCGTCGAGGGGCTTGAGAGCGCGGAGCAGCTGTTCCCGGCCGCGGCCCGGACGGGTGAGCTGGTATTCGAGCACCAGGTCCTCGGTGCGGTACATCCCGGCCGGTCGGCCGAGTTGCCGTGTGAGCGAGAGCAGTTCGTAGACGTGTTCGGCAGCACCGGGGATGTCCTCGCGCTCGGCCGACGTCATCGTGGCGGTGATCGGGATCTCGCCGGCGCGGGAGAGTCGCTCGACGAGGGTGTCCACCCACTCGCGTTCGCGCGGTGCGGGCAGGAGCACGGTGCCGCCGTCGGTGCTGAGCAGGGCCAGCGGCGACTTGCCGCACATGGTCGCGAGTTCCGCCTGGATGCGGCGCAGCTTGCGCCGTGCGGACACGGTGCGATCGACGACGGGGTTCGCCTCGTCGGGATGCTGCGGGAAGTGCAGCGCGATGACGAGGTACTCGTCGGCGAGGTCGATACCGCACTGCTGCGCGGTGGACAGGGCGTTCTGACCGCCGCTGAGCAACGTGGTCACCAGTGTGTGCGTGGCGGTGTGGTGCTCGGACGCGACGGAGCGGTACTCCTCCACGTACGCCATGGACACCTCGGTGGTGACGGCCTCGAGGAGGCTCACCAGGACGAGCGAGTTGTCGGTGACGTTCTCGATGTTCTGAGCCTTGGCGTCACGGCTGACGAGCGTGAGACCGAAGCGGAATCCGTCGTGATAGGCGCGCAGGATCGAGCGCAGCGGCACCCCCTCGCGAGCCCAGCGAGCGGCCGCGTCGTGGACGTTGGCGAGGTCCTTGTCCGACGGCGTCTTGCCCGATTCGAGCATGCGGACGGCGAGACCCAGGCACTTGACGGTGACCTCGGTGACGTCGCCGTGCAGGAGCTCGCCGGGGAGCGTTCCGCAGGGGGTGTTGGCCTGGAAGTGATCGACCAGATGACGCGCCACCCCTCGCAGATCGCTCATCGCCAGAGAGTTTGTGCGGGTGCCGGCGATCAGGCCCGCTTCCATGTGTCCCGGAAGCGGCTTCGGAGCTGTCTTCGGTGTGGTCATCGATCCCCCCATGACTGTGTAGTTCATGTCAGTCGTGCATGTTCTCGGGGTACCGTAACAATCATTAACGGGTCCCGAGATTGTTTCGAGATACCTATTCGAGAGCCACGGTATGCGCTCAGGCCCACTGCGGTGTCTGTTCCCGTTGTCAGGCCAACCGCTGTGACCTGCGATGACACCCCTGCATGACGCCTGTTGAGGCAAAACAAGTCGCGTTTTCACCTAGTTCCATCTTGCTTTCACACAATTGACGGTGACCCACTTCATGAAATGTCACACACGTGGGTGATGCCTCGAAGCCCGGTTCGCGTGTCGTCCACCGTGTCGCGGTACGCTTTCGGCACGGTTCCCGGTCTCGGTGTCCTCGTCGCCGGTTCTTGTGACCGCAGACAGGACGTCGGGCAGTCCTTTGGACCTGAAGGTGGCGTACCTACCGGCAAGTAAGTTGGTACGCGTTCCCCCGGGCGCGCGGGACGTTCCGCGCGTCGTGTCTCTCTGTTCACCGGTGGCTCCACGCGAGCCACATCGGACGAAAGGTCTGTCGATGCGACGTCCCGCTCTGCTCGCCGCGGGGTGCTTCACCGCGCTGACGCTTCTCGGCTCCGCGCCGGTGGCGGGTGCGCAGCCGGGCGTCCCGACGCCGGCCGTGGACGCGTCGTCACCCACTCGCGTCGTCTCGGTGACCATGGCGACCGATCGCCGGGCCGTCATGTCGGTGTTCTCCTCGTCGATGAACCGCGAGATCCAGGTGCAGGTGTTACTGCCCGCCGATCGATCGGTACCGCGTCCGTCGCTGTACATGCTGGACGGGGTCAGTGCGGGCGAGGAGTCCGGCTACACGGAGAGCACGTGGACGCAGAAGACGGACGCGGTCTCGTTCTTCTCGGACAAGGCCGCCAACATCGTCCTTCCCGTCGGGGGACGCGGTGCCTACTACGCCGACTGGGCCCAGCCCGATCCCGTGCTCGGAGTCAACAAGTGGGAGACGTTCCTGACGTCGGAACTGCCCCCGTTGATCGATGCCCGCTTCGACGGCAACGGCGTCAATGCGCTGATGGGTCTGTCGATGGGCGCACAGGGCGCGATGAACCTGCTGACCAAGCATCCCGATCTGTACACGGGCATCGCCGGATTCAGCGGTTGCTACGACAACCGCTCCAACGAGACGAAGAACGCGGTGCGTGCCACCGTCGGGTCCACCGGGGGCGACGCCACCAACATGTGGGGTACGAACGCGGATCCGCTGTGGGCCGAGAACGATCCGAGTACCCGCGTCGAGACGCTCCGCGGCAAGCAGGTGTACCTGTCGACGGGCAACGGATTCCCCGGACCGTACGAGGCGGGTGGCGGTTTCGGTGAGGAGATCATCGACGCGCTGACCGTGGGCGGCCCCCTCGAGGCCGCCGCGAACATCTGCACCACCGGCTTCGCCGACACGCTGCGCGCGGCGGGTGTCCCGGCGACCATCGTGTTCAAGCCGTACGGCACGCACTCCTGGCGCTACTGGCAGGACGAGATGCACAACTCGTGGCCCGTCGTGGCCAGGGCGCTCGGCCTGTAGCTGTCAGGGGCGTACGCAGTCTCCGTCGACCGCACACCCTCTCCCGCCGGCTGCGGAGGGTGTGCGCCTCACGCAAGGGGTGTGCACAGTCTCTGGTGCTCCGCCGTGAAGATCTTTCGGCGTGTGCCCGAGTGGTGCGCGTCGACCCGCCCGGTTGTCGGGGGTGTGCACACCCTCTCCGTCGACCGCACACCCTCTCCCGCCGGCTGCAGAGGGTGTGCGCCTCACGCACCGCGTGCGCACACGGGTCCTATCGCGAGGCCGTGGCCCCGGCGAACTGCTCGGCAGCCGACGCGGCGAACGCGAGGAACGCATCGTTCTCGTGTGGGTCGCCCACGGTCACGCGTACGCCGTCGTCCCCGTACGCCCGCACGATGACACCGGCCTCGGTGGACGCTGCGGAGAAGTCTCCCGACTCCGCCCCCAGCGGGATCCACACGAAGTTCGCGGACGACTCGGGCACCTGGAACCCCATGTCGCGCAACGAGTCACGGAGGCGCGACCGCTCGGCCGTCACGACTGCCGTACGTGCGAGGAGTTCGTCCGAGGCCGCGAGCGACGCGACGGCGCCACTCTGCGCGACACTGCTCACGCTGAACGCGGTGTGCACCTTCTTCATCGACGTGATGATCGACGGTGCTCCGACGGCGTACCCCACCCGCAGTCCGGCGAGGCCGTAGGCCTTCGAGAACGTCCGCAGCACCACGACGTTGGGCCGGGTTCGTCCGATCTCCACGCCGTCGATCGCGCGGTCGGTGTACTCGAAGTAGGCCTCGTCCAGCACCACGACGATGTGGTCGGGGATCGCGTCGAGGAACCGTTCGAGGTCGGCGGGGTCCACCACGGTGCCCGTCGGGTTGTTCGGGTTGCACACGAACATCAGACGGGTCTTGTCCGTCACCGCTGCGGCCATCGCGTCAAGGTCGTGCACGTCGTCGTGAGTGAGCGGCACACGCACGGCGGTGGCGCCGGCGACGAGCGTGACGATGGGGTAGGCCTCGAACGAGCGCCAGCCGAAGACGACCTCGTCCCCGGCGTTGCAGGTGACCTGGACCAGCTCCTGGCACAGCGCGACCGATCCGCAGCCGACGGTGATGGTGGTGGCCGGGACGTCGAGGAAGTCCGCGAGCGCCTCGACCAGGACTGTCGACTGGTTGTCGGGATAGCGGTTCACTCCGGCCGCCGCCTCGGCGATGGCCTCGCGAACGCTGGGCAGCGGGCCGGCCGTGGTCTCGTTGCTGGCGAGTTTGATCGCGCCCGGGAACGAACGACCGGGTAGGTAACCGGGGATGGCATCGAGGTCGGGGCGCGTGCGTGGGGTCACGATCACCGATTATGCGCGGCGGTCGGACACAGTGTGGTCGCGGCTCTCGCTCGACCCTCGCTTTCGCCATTGTGTGCCATTACCGTGGAGCCATGTCGGGTCTCATCGAGGACACTGCGCCCATCCACCCCCGCGACGAGGGTGCGGACACCGCCACGCTCGATCGCGTGCCGCTCACCGCGTTCGAGCCTGACAGCAGGGCTCGCGGCGGCATCGTGGTGTTGCACGAGGCGCGCGAGCTCCCGCAGGCCCTGCTCGAGTTCATGCGGTCCCTCGCCGCCGACGGCTGGTTGGTTGCGGCGCCGCACCTGTTCCACCGGGCAGCGGGCGACGACGAGGTGTTCGGCACGCCGTTGTTCGAGGACTTCGACGCCACCGTCGACTGGCTGCAGAGCAGGGGCGTCCCGACGGACTGCATCGGCGTCATCGGATTCGACGACGCCGGAACCGCAGCGGCCCTGGTGGCCACCGATCGAGCCATCGGTGCGGCGGTGAGTGTCGCTGCTCCCGGCATCGTCGAGGCGCTGACCACGGATGCGCTCGCTCTCGTCGACGCGGCGGCATCCCTCAAGGCGCCCTGGCTCGGTCTCTACGGACGCGACGACGTCCGCACTCCCGTGGAGCACGTGGAGCAGTTGCAGGAGGCCGTGTCGAAGGCGTCCGTCGCCACGCTCGTCGTCAGTTACGCCGGTGTCGAGCATCGTGCGGACGAGGGATCCGCCGTGTCGGAGGAGTCGGCCGGCGAGGAGGCGATCGTCGACGCCCAGCGTCGCATCTTCGACTGGTTCGACAGTCATCTCCGATAAGACCGCCCCACCAGCCGTTTTGCGTCTACTCCGGGGCGTGTGTAATCTTCCTTCTCGGCGGTTCGCAAGGACCGGTGCCCTCGAAAGAGGTCCAGGAGGCGTGCCAGAGCGGCCGAATGGGAGTCACTGCTAATGACTTGACCCTTCACCGGGTCCGGAGGTTCAAATCCTCTCGCCTCCGCCACTTTCGACTTCGGTCGGAGGACAACTGAACAGCACCACAGCATGCGCCCGTAGCTCAACGGATAGAGCACCTGACTACGGATCAGGAGGTTAGGGGTTCGAATCCCTTCGGGCGCACCACAGAGAGCCGGTACCAGGATCATCCTGGTGCCGGCTTTCTGCATGTACGGGTCCGGCACCTCTGTGTACTATGCGATGGAACATATAACCGGGTTCCGGCCCGCCACAGGGGGAGTGTGTCGTGACCGAGTTTCAGACCATCACTGTCGAACCGCGTGGGCACGTCCTGCACATCGGGCTGAACAGGCCGTCGAAGCGGAACTCCTTCACCACCGACATGATCCGCGAGCTGTCGACGGCCTACGGAATGGTGGAGGAGGACGACGACCTCCGTGCCGGCGTGCTGTTCGCCCACGGTGAGCACTTCACCGCCGGTCTCGATCTCGTGGACGTCGCCCAGCACCTGACGGGCGATCGCCTGCCGTTCGCCGAGGGTGGGCGAGATCCGTGGCGCCTCGACGGGACGTGGACCACTCCGGTGGTGACGGCGGTGCACGGCTGGTGCATGACGCTCGGCATCGAATTGCTGCTGGCGTCCGACATCCGGGTCGCCGCAGCCGGAACTCGTTTCTCCCAGATGGAAGTTCAGCGCGGTATCTATCCCTTCGGCGGGGCGACCCTGCGCTTCCCTCGCGAGACCGGCTGGGGGAACGCGATGCGGTGGATGCTCACCGGCGACGAGTTCGACGCCGAGGAGGCTCATCGCATCGGGCTCGTGCAGGAGGTCTGCGCGGATCCCGCGGCGACGATCGAGCGCGCGATCGAGCTCGCTCACCGCATCGCGGAGACCGCTGCGCCACTCGGTGTGCGGGCCACGCTCGAGTCCGCGCATCGCAGCCTGATCGAGGGGGACGCGGCCGCGGCTGCGCAGCTGCTCCCCGACATCCGGGCACTGTTCTCGACGTCCGATGCGGCCGAGGGGATGCTGTCGTTCGTCGAGAGACGGCAGGCCACCTTCACCGGCAGGTGATACTCATCAGATCCACACCACGAACGGAGCATCGGTGACGACGTCGGACGAACGCAGACTCATGGCCCTCGCGGCAGTGGCGGGTGTCGCGCAGAACGCGATCGCCCTGCCCTACGTCCGGAAGCACGGGACACGATCCGCCGCCGACTTCTTCGTCGGGAAGATCTGGTCCACCGTGCCCGGACGGTTCGCGATGGTGGATCTGATCCTGGTGGTGATCGCCTTCCACGTCTGGGCGTTGCCGGAGGCGCGGCGACTCGGCATCGTCCGGTGGTGGCTGGTCACGGTGCTCCTCACCTTCGGCGTGGGCATCGGCTCCGCCATCCCGTTCTTCCTCGCCGTGCGCGCGCGGACGGTCCGTCTCGCGGGCTGACGATCGACGAGAGCCTCTTGGATAGGGTTCTCGCGTGGCAGAGGACGTGGATCGCGTCTACGGCGGACGGTCGATGACGGATCGACGTGCCGACCGGCGACGACGGTTCCTGCAGGCCGGCATCGAGGTGATCGGCGACAAGGGGTACGCCGCGACGTCCGTCGCCGACATCTGCTCGGCCGCGGGTCTGGCACGCAGCCAGTTCTACAGCGAGTTCGCCAATCGCGAGACGCTGCTCGTCGCCGTGTACGACCTCGTGCAGGACGATGCCCTCGCCGCGGTCGTCGCTGCGCTCGCCGACGCGACGGACCGCACCCGACGAGCGCTCGTCGTCGCCGCGATGACCGCGCTGATCGAGTCGTTGGGACGGGACCCACGTCGGGCACGCATCTCGTACCTCGAGATGGTCGGGGTGAGTGACGACGTCGAGCAGCACCGCAGCAGGCGCCGCGCGACCTGGGCCGAGTTCATCGAGGCGACGCTCCGTGCCGAGATCGGCGCCGACTTCGTCCCGCCGGGCGGTCACCGGCTCGCCGCCACGGCTTTCCTCGGGGCGCTCACCGAGTTGGTGTCGGACTGGTCGCGCACCCCGCCGCCCCGGCCACGCGTGGACGGGATCGTCCAGACGATGATCGCCGTCCTCGGCGCGTTCGTTCCTGACCTCGATCGATAGCGGGGATTGTTATCCAGCCCACAACGCTCTACAGTCCTGATCACAATCATGGACACGCGTGTCCAACATGTTGGATGTGCTGAACACTGTTGCCGGGCGCACATACGACTGCTGTCGAGGCTCGGCGCAGAAAGAGTGAGATCGATGTCTGCTCGTCGGTTCCGTCCTTCGTACGCACTTGCGGTGGTGGTGGCCGCCGTGGCGGTGTCCGCGACGGTGGTCACGCCCGTGTCCGCGGCGCCCGTCACCTTCCCCGCGATCCCTGAGTTCGACACCGACTTCTACCTGCCGCCCGACGCCGTGGTCGCCGCCGCCGCACCGGGAGAGATCATCGCCGCGCGTCCCGTGGACCTGGCCACGCTGAATCTGATCCCGACGCAGGTCGACGCCTGGCAGTTGTCGTACCGGTCGAACAACGGCCGGGGCGAGCCGATCCCGGCGGTGACCACCGTCATCACCCCGCGCGGCGCCGCCTCGGCTCCGCGTCCGCTGCTCTCGGTGCAGATGGCCGAGGACTCACTGGCCGCGTACTGCGCGCCGTCGTACGTCATGCGTCAGGGTGCGATCCCGTGGCCTCTGACGGGTGCCGTGACGTCCGGCGTGCAGTTCCTCGAAGTGCAGGCAGCGCTGGCCCAGGGCTGGGCGGTGTCGGTTCCGGACCATCAGGGGCCGAACAACGCGTTCGCCGCCGGGCCGGTCGCCGGACGCATCACGCTCGACGGCATCCGGGCGGCGGAGAGTTTCGCTCCGATGGGACTGTCCGGGGTGGACACGAAGGTCGGGATGAGCGGCTACTCGGGCGGAGCGATCGCCACCGGACACGCCGCCGAACTCGCCGGGACCTACGCCCCGGAGCTGAGCATCGTCGGCGCCACGGAGGGCGGCACCCCCGCCGAGCTCGCCGCCCTGGTGAACAACGCGAACAACGCGCTCGGATCCGGCATCGTTGCGGCCGGCATCATCGGCGCCAGCCGTGAGGACCCCGACTTGGCGCGATTCGTGGACGAACACATCGATCCCGCGGGTCGGGCCCTCTTCGCGGCCAAGGACAACCTGTGTGTGGGGTACACCTCTGCCCTCCTGCCGTTCCTGAACCTGAAGGGTTTCCTGCGGACCGAGGGGGATCCGTTGGAGCAGCCGGTGGTGAAGAAGTCCCTGGACGCGCTGAACCTCGGTGGCACGACGCCGACCATGCCGGTCTACGTCTACCACTCGAACCCGGACTGGTTGGTTCCCGTCGGGCCGGTGAACGGGATGGTCGACGCGTACTGCAGTCGGCCCGGAGCGAACGTCACCTACACCCGCGACCACTTCAGCGAACACCTGTCGCTGGAGGTGATCGCGTTCCCGAGTGCCGTTCTGTGGATGCGTGATCGGTTCGCCGGTGTACCTGTGGAGCCCGGTTGCCGTACCGCCGACGTCGGGTCCATGGCACTGGACGAGCGCACCTATCCCGTCTGGGTCGATGCTGTGGGCGAGATCGTCGCGGGTCTGTTCGGGAAGCCGATCGGGGGATGAGGCACCTCGTGTGACGCCCGCGACGGGCCGGTCAGAGTCCCCGGTCCGGAGCGCCCATGTCACCGGTCGTCGGCGTGCCGTCCGTCAGCGCGTACTGCAGGAGCACGGTGCCACCGGGGCTCGCCTGCGGTGGGGCCACGAGGGCGAGGCTCGTCGGCAGAGCGCCGGTGTCGAACACCGTCTTGCCGACACCCAGCACGATGGGGTGCAGCCACAGGTCGAGGCGGTCGAACAACCGCTCCCGCAGCAGCGTCTGCACCAGGTCCAGACTGCCCACGACCTTGATGTCCTGATGCCGCTCTCGGATCTCGCGCACTGCGGTCGGTAGATCCGGGCCCAGTACCGTGGATCCGGCCCAGTCGAGCGTGCGCGGATCGCGCGAGGCGACGTACTTGGGAATCCCGTTGAAGAGACTCGCGATGCCGTCGTCCGGTCCGCCCTGCCGATGCGGCCAGTACGACGCGAAGATGTCGTACGTCCGTCGCCCGAGCAGTAGCGCATCGGTGCCGCGGTAGGCCGCATCGATCTGCGCGCCGGTGACGTCGTCGATCAGCGGCGCCTGCCAGCCGCCGAACGGAAACCCGTCCGGGTCCTCGTCGGGTCCGCCGGGAGCTTGCCCGACGAGGTCGAGCGTCGCGAACATCTCGATGGTGATCGTTCCCATGGCGTCACTCCTCGGTCGTGTGTGACGAGATGGACCACCGAGCGGTTCGGAAGTCATCGCGGAGGGCTGTGGCGACCGGCTACCGGAGTGCTGCAGCCGTCTGACCGAGCACCTCGATCAACCCCTCGAGATCGGGCTCGTCGTCGGTGGGGTGGGCGACGACCGTCGTGATGCCGAGGTGCCCCAGGCGGGCGACCTCGTCCGCCACCTCCGCCGCGCCGCCCGTGACCGCGAGCCCGCTCGCATCGGATTTGCCCCAGCGCGCGACCTCGTCGCGAATGCGGTCGTCCGCGCCGGCGCCCACCGCCACCAGTCGAGGCGCGATGACGCGGTGGTCGGCGGAGCGCCGCGCTGCGCTCACCTCGGCACACGAGGCGGCCAGCTCGTCGTCCGACATCGCGGCCGCGAACAAGGTGCCGTCCGAGTGGGATGCCGCGTAGCGCAGCGTCTTCGGACCGGTACCGCCGAGAAAGAACGGTTCGTCGGGCGCCGGCCACTGCAGCTGCACGGCATCGAGGGAGACGTACCGGCCGTCGACGGTGACCTCCTCCCCGCGCAGCAGCGCCTGCAGAGCGGTCGAGTACTCGTCCAGCAGCGTCATCGGAGACGCGACGCGGGCGCCGACCTGCCCCATCCAGTGCTGCACGCCGTGTCCGGCACCGGCGAGGAACCGGCCGGGGAACAGTCGATGCAGCGACGCGACCTCCATGGCGCACAGGGCGACGTTGCGCAGCGGCGCGGGCATGAGTCCCAGGCCGACCTGGATGCGCTCGGTGCTCGCCAGCACTGTGGCCGCGGTCGTCAGCCCACCGTGGCTGAAACAGTCCTCCCACAGCCAGAACTCGTGGAGTCCCGCCTTCTCCGCGGCGCGTGCGGCCGTGATCAGCCGGGCAGGGTCGTGGGCGGGGGTGAACACGATGCCGAGTCTCGTCACGAGTCAGTCGTAGCAGATCGAGCGCCCGCCGGGGGCGCGTCGGTTCGTTCGGGGCCGAGACGTGCCGCGACCGTGGCCATCGCCGTCACGAGATCGGGCGGGGAGACGTCCTCGAGGTCCGCGTCGAACCGTGCGAGGGACGCGGCCACGGCGACCCACGACCACGAGCCGACCGTCACGCGGCACCGCTCTGCGTCGACGTGTTCCACGGACTCGTCCGACTCGGTGAGGAACGGCCGCAGCGCCTCGGCCGGCAGACGGACGACCGCCTCGCCGACGCAGGGCCAGGTACCCGTCTCCGATCCGCGGAGTCGCGCCTGGAGCAGGCGACCGGCGGAGCCGCCCGGGACGGGCCGCGGTGTGAAGCGTCGGCCGGTCGGTGGGCGCAGCACCATGCGATCGAGTCGGAAGATGCGCCAGTCGTCGCGCGCCAGATCCCATGCCACCAGGTACCACCGCGCCCGCGCGGTCACGACGCCGTAGGGCTCGACGTGTCGCGACGAGGGTTCGGACGAGGGGGACGTGTACGCGAACCGCAGTGCCTCGGTGCCGACCGCACCGGCGACCGCCAGCAGTGTTCGGCTGTCGACCAGGGGCGCGGACTCGGGCGGAGGCGTCGTCGCCACGCGGTCGAGTCTGTGGCGCAACCTGCTCGGGAGCACCTGACGCACGGTGGCGAGAGCTCGGGCGGCAGGCTCGGCCACGTCCACGCCGAGTGACGTGGCACCGCCGAGGGCGACGGCGAGTGCCACCGCCTGGTCGTCGTCGAAGAGCAGAGGCGGAAGGTCGGCGCCCGCGTCCAGGCGATAGCCCCCGTCAGGCCCCTTCGCGGACGACACCGCGTACCCCAGCTCGCGGAGCCGGTCGACGTCCCTCCGGACGGTGCGCGGACTCACCTCGAGTCGCCGAGCCAGTTCTTCGCCCGGCCAGTCCCGTCGGTGCTGCAGCAACGACAGCAGGGTGAGCATGCGTGACGAGGGTGCGGGCATGCCGCCGATACTGCCCGAAGTAGCGGACAGAAACTGGCCGCTTCGACCGACACAGTGGGTCTGCAGGCGGTGATCGCCGCCCGCGAGAGACCACCCACGAGGAGAACCCCATGACCGTGACCAGCACCCTGCATCTGAACTTCGACGGCCACGCGCGCGCCGCGCTCGAGTACTACCACTCGGTGTTCGGCGGCGATCTCGTCGTGGTCCCGTACGGCGACACGAGCCCAGATCAGGCCGACCAGGTGGTGTGGGGCCAGGTCTCCTCGCCGGACGGCTTCCACGTGATGGCCTACGACGTGCAGCACGACCTCGTGCGGGACGCGGGCCGCAACGCCTTCTACTTCTCGTTGCGCAGCACCGACGCCGACGCGATCACCGGCTACTGGACGGCGCTCGCCGCGGGGTCGACCGTCGAGGTGGAACTCGGTCCGTCGGTGTTCTCCCCGCTGTACGGCAAACTCACCGACCGCTTCGGTGTCGTCTGGATCATCGACGTCATGGTGCCGTACGGCGGCTGAACCGGGCCCAGTTGTCGTGCAGCACAGCGCGGGACCAGTCGTCACCGAGTCCGAGGCCGACCACGCTCTCGACCGCGTGCGCGTACGAGTACGGGATGTTGGGGAAGTCGCTGCCGAACACGATCTTGTCCTGCAGGTCGCGCAGGCGCGGCAACGCCGATCGCGGGTAGGGCGCGAGCTGTTCGGTGAAATCGGTGAACACCATCGTGGTGTCGAGCCCGACGTTGTCGAACGTCTCGGCCAGGGTGAGGAAGTCCTCGTACTCGGGCATGCCCATGTGTGCGATCAGCAGGGTGAGTGTCGGAAAGCGGTGCAGTAGTGCGCGGATCGGGTCCGGTCCGGTGTGGCGACCGGGTTCGGGTCCCGATCCGCAGTGGATGACGACGGGAACGGCGGCGTCGTCGAGAACCGCCCACACGTCGTCCAGGTACAGATCGTGGACGTCGATGTCGCCCACCTGCACATGGCATTTCAGCACCCCGACCCCGTCCTCGACGGCGGTACGGACGTACCGAGCAGCGTCCGGTTCGGGGTGAAAGGTGGCGGTGCGTACACAGTCGGGTGTCCGGTCCGCGAACTCCGCGGCCCACCCGTTCAACCACTCCGCCATGCCGGGCTTGTGCGGGTACAGCAGGGACGTGAATGTCCCTACCCGGTACCTGCGCAGCAGGTCGGTGCGTTCGTCCTCGTCCACGCGGTACTCGATCGGCCACGCGGTACCGAGGCGGTCGTCCACGGAGTCGAAGTAGTTCCACACCTTGGCCAGAACGCTGTGCGGCATGAAATGCGTGTGCACGTCCACCAGTGACTCGAGGCGGAGGTCGTCGAGCACTCGGTGGACCCGGCGGATGTCGTCGTCACGGTTCTGCACGTGATCGATCCTCGCATCGCCGGGGCGGCCGCGACGGCACTCCGGACCCTTGACTTTGCGGACACTGCGTGTCTGTAATAAGACGATGACGGGATCACTGCAGGGACGAGTCATCGCCATCACCGGTGGCGCACGGGGAATCGGCCTCGCGACGGCGCGCGCGCTCGTCGCCGCCGGCGCCAGGGTGGCGATCGGGGACGTGGACGCGGACGCCCTCGCCGCCGGGGCCGAGTCCGCGCGGGTGCACCTGCACGGAGCACTGGACGTCACGGACCCGGCGTCCTTCGACGCCTTCCTCGACCGCGTCGAGCGTGAGCTGGGCCCGGTCGACGTCCTGGTCAACAACGCCGGAATCATGCCGGTCGGGGCGCTGACGGACGAGCCGGACGCGGTGGCACGCCGGATCATGGACGTGAACGTGCACGGCGTCATCATCGGCACCAAGTCGGCGCTGCACCGCATGGTGCCGAGACGGCGCGGACACGTCGTCTCCATCGCCTCGATGGCGGGTGAGACGGTGGCGCCAGGCCTGGCCACCTACTGCGCCAGCAAGTCTGCGGTCATCGCGTTCACCGAGGCGGCGAGGGTGGAGTACCGATCCTCGGGCGTCGAGTTCTCCCTGGTCCTGCCGTGGTTCGTCAACACCGAACTCACGGCGGGAACGAGAGACGTGCCCTTCATGAAGAAGGCCGAACCCGAGGACATCGCGCAGGCGGTGGTCCGGCTCGTCGAGAAGCCGCGACCCAAGGTGCGCATCCCGGCCTCGGCCGGCGCGATCGTCGTCAGCCAGCGCTTCATGCCGCGCCGACTCGGTGAGTTCGTCAGTCGCCGTTTCGGATCCGAGCAGATCTTCCTCGGCGACGTGGACGCGGAACGGCGTCGCGCGTACGAGGACAGGGCGCGCGGGCAGTCGTCCGCTCCCGAGTCGACGCGCTAGCGGCGCACGCTCGCCAGCACCGCGTCGACCAGTCCGTCGATGTACGCGTCGTCCGCGGTGGCGGCGGACGGCGCCTCGGTCGCATCGTGTGCGAACAACACTCGGCTCAGAACGGCGCCCGTGAGCATCTCGAGCAGCAGTGTGGTCCGCACGTGTTCCGGTAACTCGCCGCGGGACACGGCGCGGCGGACGATGTCTCGGGTCGCGACGAATCTGCTCGTGCTGATGGTGGCGGTCAGCGCCTCGAGCAGATCGGGATACACGCGGGCGTCGAGGGCCACGCGCACGGCGATGAGCCCCGAGGAGTCTCGGTAGCCCCGCAGGAGTTGACGAGCCAGTTCCGTGAGATCGCCTGTCAGGGTGCCGGTGTCGATGGGGTCGACGAGGGGGAGCACGGTCTCCAGAGCCCCGGTGAGGAGTGCCTCCTTGGTGGGCCACCGACGGTAGATCGCCGCGCGGCCCACGCCACCGCTCTTGGCGACGGCATCGATGGTGAATCCCGCCCACCCGGTGCGCCAGTACACGTCCACGACGGCGTCGTACACCCGCGATTCCATGGCGGGGTCGCGTGGCCGCCCCCGTCGCGCCGTGCCGTCGGTCGACTCCATGCCATCAGATTACAGACAACTGGTGTCTGTAATAAGGTGATCCCATGTCACAGGAAGCAGACCGCATTCCGGTCGTCGTGGGTGTGGGCGATGTCGTGTCCGGCAGCGCCGGCGCTGCGGCCGACCCCGTGGAGCCGATGGAGCTCGTGCTGCGCGCGGTCCGTGCTGCGCTCGACGACAGCGGAACGTCGGCGCTCGGCGCCGCGGTGGACGCGATCCACGCCGTGCGCACGACGAGCTGGAACTACGACGATCTCCCGGCTCTGATCGCCGCACGGCTGGGTGCATCCGCGCCGACTCGGTCCACCAGCACCATCGGCGGTCACCACCCCGCGCGCCTGATGGACCGAGTGGGGCACGACATCGCCGGCGGTCGCAGCTCCGTGGCACTCGTCGTCGGCGGCGAGACGCAGGCATCCGTGCGAGCACTGACGAAAGCCGGAACGGATCCCGTCGAGCTCGGCTGGGCCGTCGCACCGGGCGGCCCGCCGACCTTCGCACCGGACGACCTCGGCAGCGCCGAGATGCAGCGAGCGGGCATCCTCGCCCCCGTCCAGATCTATCCGCTGTTCGACCGCGCTCGGGCCGACCGTCTCGGTCTGCGACCCAGCGAGTCACTGACGGCGTCGGCAGAGCTGTACTCGCGGTTCTCCGCTGTCGCGGCGCGACATCCGGTCGCGTGGAGTCCGGTCGAGCGGTCGCCCGACGACATCGCCGGCGTGGACGCGTCGAACCGCGCGGTGTCCGACTGCTATCCCCTCGCCATGAACGCCATGCCGTTCGTCGACCAGGCCGCCGCGGTGCTGGTGTGTTCGCTGGCGGCAGCGCGCGCGGCCGGGGTGGACGAGGACCGCATCGTGTACCTGTGGGGCGGCGCCGGTGCGTCCGATGCCCCGGACATCATGGCGCGCAGCACCTTCGATCATTCACCGGCGCTCCGCGCGGCGGTGCGCACCACCCTCGCCGCGGCGGGTGTCGCGGGTGCCGATCTCTCCTTCGTCGATGCCTACAGCTGCTTTCCCGTCGTCCCTCTCCTGTTGATGGACGAGCTGGGACTGTCGTCGGATGCCACTCCCACGGTCCTGGGCGGCCACTCGTTCTTCGGTGGGCCGCTCAGCAGCTACTCGTTGCACGCGGTCGCGGAATCGACTCGGCTGCTGCGACAGTCCCGCGGCGGACGCGCTCCGGCGATCGCGATGGTGCATGCGAACGGCGGCTACCTCACCCACCAGCACACCGTCCTGTTGTCGACCGATCCGCACGAGGCCGGATACGTCGGGAACCCCGATGCGGTGACCGTGTCGGCGACAGCGGTACCCGTGACGCACGGCCACAGCGGTCGCGCGACCCTCGAGACGGCGACTGTCATGTTCGGGCGCGGCGGGGAACCGGAACAGGCGCTCGTCATCGCCCGCACACCCGAGGGTGACCGCATCGCCGGTCGTACCGGGTTGGACGCCGCGGCGGCGCTTCATCGAGTGGTCACCGACCGCGACGTCTCACCGGTCGGCCTCACGATCGACGTGGTGGACGAGGGCGGGAACCTGGACATCACCCTCGACTCGATCACGGCGAACGGCAGGGGAGTACGGGCATGAGCGATCAGGACGTGGTTCTCACGGAACGGCGCGGACACGTGCTGCTGGTGACGTTGAACCGCCCCGCCGCGGCCAACAGCGTGAACGCAGAGGTGCACACCCTGCTGGGCGAGGCGTGGGAACTGGCGGACGGCGACGAGTCGATCCGTGCCGTCGTCCTCACGGCGGCGGGCTCCGGCACCTTCTGCGGCGGAGCCGATCTGAAGGCACTCGGCACGCGGGGTCCCGACGGCGTGACCCCTCCGGAGACGGCACACTGGGGCTTCGCCGGAGTCACCAGGCACCCGATCTCCACGCCGATCGTCGTCGCGGTCACCGGGATCGCACTCGGCGGTGGGACCGAGATCGCGCTGTCCGGTGATGTCGTGATCGCCTCAACCACTGCACGATTCGGGCTTCCCGAGGTGCATCGCGGGCTGATCGCGGGAGCGGGCGGACTCTTCCGGCTGGTCGACGCGATCCCGCGAGCGATCGCGATGGAACTGATCCTCACCGGTGAGCCCATGAGTGCGGACGACGCGGCGCGGTGGGGACTCGTCAATCGTGTGGTGGAACCGGACGCCGTTCTCGACACGGCGCTTCGGTTGGCGGAGACCATCGCGGCGGGAGCGCCTCTCGCGATCCGCGCCAGCAAGGTCATCGCCCGGGGCATCGTCGACGGGCGCATCCCGTCCGAAGCGGCCGCATGGGAGGAGACCGACCGCGCGCTCGCGCAGTTGTCCACGTCCTCCGACACGGTCGAGGGGATCATGGCGTTCATGGAGAAGCGCGAACCCCGGTGGACGGGGCGCTGATCGGCGCACGACGTCTCGTCGCGGCGGCCGCGCTCGGGTCCGCTGCGGGTGTGGCCCTCGTGGTTCTGTTCACCATCGTGCCGCCGCCGTGGGATGCGCTCGTGAACACGAGTGCGCTGTGGGGCTTGGTGCCGTTCGCGGTGGCGGCCCGGTCCCCGCACGGACGCGGTGTGGCAGTCGGAGTCGCGTCGATGCTCGCGCTCGTCCTGGTGTGGATCCTGCTGTCGCCGAACGTGATCCCTGCGCGGGAAGTGCTGGTCTTCGTCCTCGTCGGACTCGGTGCGGGGGCGGTGTGCGGCGCAGCCGGTGCTGCTGTCGGGCGTGACCGCCGTGTGAGCGGGACGGTGGTCATGGCGGGGATCGTGCTCGGTGAGGCCGTGTACGGGACTGTCGTGGTCGGCGGTCCGCACTGGTTCGTGGAAGCCGCGCTGGCGGGCATCCTCGTGCCGGCGTGTTGCCGCACCGCGGCGACACGAGTCCGTGCGGGACTCGGTGCCGCCGCGGTGGCGGGTGCGCTGTTCGGCGCCTATTGGGCCTACGACGCGGTGCTCACCACCTGAGGGGTGTCAGGCCTTCCACTCCGCGGTGCGTTCCGGGGTCGCCTGCGCCAGCGCATCGACCGTCGCGTCGACTCCGAAGTCCTTGCCGTACACGGGTGTACCCGGCTGCTGGCGCCAGGAGTCGGCCAACGATCCGGCGTCGACGACGTCGAAGCCGATCTCGTCGATGACGGCGGACACGATCTTCTTGGCGTCGGCATCGTCGCCGGCGATCGGCAGCGCGATGCGGCCCTCTGTGCCGGCCGGGACGCCCTTGTTCAGGAGGTGCTTCCACCAGATTCCGTTGAATGCCTTCACGACCGGCTCGCCCAGCAGTTCCGAGACCCACACGCTCTCCGGTGTGCCGTCCTCGATCGCGTCGATCTTGCCGTCCCGCTGCTGCGGGTAGTAGTTGTTCGTCTCGATCACCGGAGCACCGGGCTTGCGGGCCGAGAGGATGCCGGACGCGAGGTCCGGCGTGTTCTTCTGCGGGATGCTGACGATGACGAGATCCGCGTCGGTCGCGGCGTCCTTCGCCCAGACCGCGGTGGCGCCGGTCTCGGACGCCAGATCCGCGAGGGTCTCCGGATCCCGAGAGTTGGCGACGGCAACCTCGTGGCCCACGGCGCGCAGCCGTCGGGTCAGGGTTCCGCCGATGTCGCCTGCTCCGATGATGCCGATCTTCACGTGCTTCTCCTTCGGTCGTGCAACGAACGTCTCGTTCGGCCAACCCCGTCCGCGCGGGAATGATTCCCCCGTGGCGGCGGATCCTCGGCGCACCGGCGGTCTCTCAGGGCGCGCCGAACCCGGCGTCGGCCAGCACCGTCCGTCCGTCGGGACCGGAGACGAAGTCGACGAAGGCGCTCGCGATGTCCGGTGCGCCGGAGTCGGCCAGTGCGGCGATGGGATAGGAGTTCACCGCGCCCGATGCCTCCGGGAACGGCACGGTGACGACGGCGTCACCGGCGCCGGCCGCGTCGGTGACGTAGACCAGGCCGGCATCGGCCTGACCGGACGTGACCTTGCCCAGAACGTCCGTCACGGACGATTCCTCGCTGGCAGGGGTGAGGCTCACCCCGGCGGCCGTCTCGATCTTCTCGGTGGCGGCACCGCACGGAACCTGCGGCGCGCACACGACGACCGTGGCCCCGGACGTCGCCAGGTCCGAGAACGAGTCGATCCCGGCGGGGTTGCCCGGCGGAGTGACGATCGTCAGAGTGTTGGTCGCGAACGTGACCGGGTCACCGTCGATCAACTCGGCGTCCCGTGCCTTGTCCATGGTGATCGTGTCCGCCGAGGCCAGAACGTCCCCGGGCGCACCCTGCGACAACTGGGACACCAGATCGGACGACCCCGCGAACGTGAACGTCACGGTGGTACCCGGGCGGGTCTGCTCGAACTGCTCACCCAGCTCGGTGAACGACGCCTTCAGCGACGCGGCAGCGAACACGGTGATGCCGTCTTCGGCCGGTCCGGGCGAGGAGCACCCCGTGAGCGACAGTGCCACCACCGCCGCGCACCCCAGCACTGCGATCCTCGTCGTGACCATGTCGGCTCCTTTCGCCGCAGATGCGGTTCGAAGGAGACCATATAGGAGCATGCGCGCCCGGAGGGGTCAGACGTCCTCGAATGCGGCGACCACGAGATGCTGAGTGCGTCGGCCGAGCGGAATCTCTGCGTCCGGGCGGCGAAGTGGGGCTGCATCGCCGTCGAACAGGGCGACGATGTCGTCGGTCGGTACCGAGGATCCGCTGTCGTCGAGGAACCTGAGGGCGACGATCGCGGTCGCGTGGACACGTCCGTCGACGTCGAAGATCTGTTCGAGATAGGCGTTCTTCGCGTCGACACCGAGGAAGCGGGTGGACACCGAGAACTTCGTCCACAGGGTGAGGGAGCGGACGTACGTGATGGTCTGTGACGCGACGACGGGATGCCACCCGCGTCCACGCAGGGCTCGCCACAGGCCACCGCGCACGAACATGTCGACTCGACCCGCGTCGAGTACGGACAGGTATCGACCGTTGTTCATGTGCATCAGCACGTCCAGATCGGACGGTGCGACGCGGAACCACGTACGGGTCGGGTCGACCCGTACCGGCCCGCGTCCCGTGCGCCACGGCGCCATCTGTCGGAGCAGGCGGAGCGACATCAGCATGGCGTCACTATGACGGTTCGGTCGCCCCGCGGAGTCGTCAGGGTTCGGTCGGCATGGACGTGAGGTGCGCGAGGAGCGGCGCGGCACGGGTCAGCAGAGCCGCATCCTCCGCTGACATGGCCGCGAGTCGGCGTCCGACGGCGTCGATCCACACGTCGTCGATCATCTCACCGTGTCGACGTGCCGTGGCGGTGGAATGCAGCCGACTCGACCGTCTGTCACCGGGATCGGTGTCCCGCGCGAGCAGCCCCTTGTCGATCAGACGTCGCACCGTCGTGCTGACGTTGCTGCTGTGCAGGCCCAGCATGCGGGCGACGTCCGAGACGGTGGTCCCTTCGTGGCTGACCACCACACGCAGAACCTCGAGTTCGGAATGGGGGAGGGCGGGCAGTCCGGACTGTCGTTCGCCGAATCGGCGCAGCGACCACACGAGAGCCCGCACCTCGCGGGCGATGTCGATCACATCGGACTCGCTCACTGGACTTCCAGACGCCATGACTGACATTCTACTCATGTGAGTATGTATAAAGTTATATCCAATACGGAGGCCACCCGATGAGCGTCGACACTCGGTCCGGCGACACCGTCGACTCGACCGCCGCGCGGCCGGTGGCGTCCGGCGTGATCGCGATGCTGGCGCTCCTTGCCGCCGTCGCGCCCCTGTCCATCGACATGTATCTGCCGGCATTCCCCCGCATGGCCGAGGAGTTCGGTGTCAGCGCCACGGCGATCCAGCTGACCCTCACGACGTTCCTCGTCGGTCTCGCGATCGGCAACCTGGTGATCGGGCCGCTGTCCGACCGCTTCGGTCGACGCCCCTTGCTCCTCGTGGGCACTTTCGTGTCCATCATCGCGACCATCCTGTGCGCGTGGTCTCCGACGGTCGAGTGGCTCACCGTGTTCCGGTTCTTCCAGGGCTTCACCGGCGCCGCCGGCGTCGTTCTCTCCCGCGCCGTCATCAGTGACCGTGCACGCGGCGCGGCGGCCGCGAAACTGTTCAGCCTCCTCGTGCTGGTCAACGGAGTCGCTCCCGTCATCGCCCCGCTGCTCGGCGGTGCGGTCATCGGTCTGACAGGGTGGCGCGGCGTCTTCTGGGTGCTCGCCGGTGTGTCCGTCCTGATGTTCGTGGGTGTGCTCGCACTCCTGCCGGAGAGTCATCCCGCCGAGCTCCGCAGCACGGGCGGACTCTCCACCATGATCGCGGACGCACGGGAGGTCATGTCCAACAAGCGATTCCTGGGCTATGCGGGCGCGTTCGCCTTCGGCTTCGGCGTCATGTTCGCCTACATCTCCGCATCGCCCTTCGTGCTGCAGGAGGTGCACGGGCTCTCGACGACGTGGTACTCCATCGCCTTCACGGCCAACGCACTCGGCATCGTCGTCACCAGTGGTGCCAACGCCAAGCTCGTCGACCGCGTCCGTCCGGAAGCGCTGTTGCGCATCGGTCTCGTCTCGATGGTCGCGTTCTCGGCGCTGCTCGTCGTCGACGCGGTGGTCGGGCCCTACCTGTGGGCGACCCTGGTACTGCTGTGGTTCGCCGTCGCCAGCCTGGGTCTGGTGATCGCCAACGCGACGACTCTCGCACTGGGAGAGGCGCGCCGGGCCGCGGGCACGGGATCGGCCGTCATGGGCGCGGCCCAGTTCGGCCTCGCCGCGGTCATCTCGCCGCTGGTGGGACTCGGCGGCGAAGGCACCGCGGTGCCCATGGCCGTCACCATGCTCGTCAGCGCGATCATCGGCCTCGGCGGGGTGGTGTTCGGAACCCGTTCCCCCACAGAGCAGTCGGTCACCGAGGCACACTGAGGACGAAGGCGGTGCCGTCGTACACGACGTCGCCGCCGTGGGCCCGCGCGTAGGTTCGGGCGATGGTGAGGCCGAGTCCCGATCCCTCCGAGGTGCGAGCGCAGTCCAGCCGCACCATCCGGTCGAAGATCCGCTCGCGATCCTGAGCGCCGATGCCCGGTCCTTCGTCGGACACCCGGATCGTCGCGGTGGTACCGGCGTCGCGCACGTCGACGGTGACGACGCCGTCCGGTGGTCCGTGGCGCAACGCGTTGTCGGTGAGGTTGGCCAGGATTCGAGCGAGTCGTGCGGCGTCGACCGGCGCGACCACGCTCTCGCCGGTCACCACGACGGTCGAGTCCGGTGCGAGCAGCCGCGCCCGGTCGGCGTCGGCACGGGCCAGAGCGAGAAGGTCGTGGTCATGCCGATCCAACTCCACGTCGTCGTCGGTGCGCGCCGACATCAGCAGATCGTCGATCAGCCGGGATGCGCGGCGTGATTCACGAATCATCGACGCCAGCAGTCGTTCCCGCACGTCGCGCTCGGTGTCGACGCCGCCCCGCAGCAGTGTCTCGGCGGCGGCGGAGATCCCGGCGACCGGCGTTCTCAGATCGTGAGCAGCATCGTCGACGAACTGCCGTGTGCGATCGGCGGTGGCACGCTCGCGCGCCTCGGCTCCTTCGAGCTCGTCGAGCATCTCGTCGAATGCCGTTGCGGTCTCACCCAGCTCGGTGTCCGACCGGGTGGGAGCGAGTCGGTCACCGCGATTACCCCGGGTGATCGAACGGGCCAGTGCCGTCATGCTGCGCAACGGTCGGAGCGATGCGCCGACGACCACCGCCATGAGCAGTGCCGCCACCGCCGACGCGACGAGCACCAACGGAATCAGCACCACGAGCAGCTGCCGCTGCACCGCGTCGATCGAGGACGTGTCGACGGCGACCGTGAGAACCGATCCGTCGGTCAGGGTCGTCGTCGAGACCCGCGTCGGCCTCGTCTCCTCCGGGCCCGGTGGGGGTCCCGGCGGGGGACCGTCTCCCGGCGTCGTCGGGGGGCGTAGTGCGGGTGGCGGTGTCGTCGCTCGGAGCGCGAGGTCGCCGACGATACGGCCGTCCGTCGTCACCAGTTGCGCCGCCACGTTTTCTCCCTGTGTGGCGGAGACGATCTCGGTGGGATCGGCACCGTTGTCCAGCAGTTGCTGCGCGGTGGCGGTGCGGCCGGCGAGGCTGTCTCCCGCCGAGGCCTCGAGCTGGCGTTGCAGCAACACCGTCGTCGCCACGACGATGCCGACGAGCAGGACGAGCACCACCGACATCACCGACACCAGCAATCGCAGGCGCAGAGATCCGGTGCGGAGACCGCGACGGGGTGGGGTCGTCATGCCGTCGGACTCACGGTGTCGGCGGCCAACACGTAGCCGATGCCGCGCCGGGTGTGGAGGATGCGGGGGCCGAACTCCTCGAGCTTGCGACGCAGCGCGCTGATGTGGACCTCGACGAGGTTCTCGTCGTATGCGTCGTACCCCCACACCTGCGTCAGGATCTGGGTCTTGGACACCGTTCGCCCGCGCTGAGCTGCGAGGTAGGACAACAGCTTCCACTCCGTGGCCGTCAGGTTGAGGGCGTTGCCGCCCCGACTGGCGTCGCCCGATTCGGTGTCCACCGACACGTCTCCGCACTCGATCGAGGTGGCGACCGCGCCGTGTCGTCGGAGCACCGCGGTGACGCGGGCGAGGAGCTCCGCCATCGCGAACGGTTTCACCAGATAGTCGTCTGCACCGGCGGTGAGCCCGGTGACGCGGTCGGACACCGAGTCCCGCGCCGTGAGCATCAGCACCGCCGCGTCGCTGCTGCGGCGCGCGACCCGCAGGAGCTCGAGTCCGTCCCGGCCGGGAAGCATGATGTCCAGGACCACGAGGTGGGGTCGATGGTTCGCGAGCGCGGCCTCGAACGCGGAACCGTCCGCGTCGGACCGGACGTCGGCACCCAGGTCCGCGATCGCGGTGGACACGGACAGCCGCAACGTCTCGTTGTCCTCGATCACGAGGATTCTCGGGGTCGCTGCGGGTCGCCGTTCGGTCACGACACCACTATGCGGGTCCCGAGCTGAAGACTTGCTGAAGACGAGGCCCTGATCGCCGCGACTTCAGGCAGGCTTCAGGTCCACGATCGAGTGTCGACCTCACGAACGGCGCCGCCCGGTGCCGACGAGAGATGAGGACGACAATGTCGACAAGAGTCATGCGTGTCAGGACAGGCCGACTGATCGCCGGAGCAGTGCTCGCCGGTGGGCTGCTCCTCGGAGCGGTGGGAACCGCGTCCGCCGACGGCCCGGGCGAGGCGCCCCCGGTCTCCGAGAGCGTGGTGCCCGACGCCTCGGCGCCCGCACCCGACGCTGCGGCACCCGACGCCGGTGCGACGTGCGCGACGCCTCCGGCCCCGCCGGAGGGTGCACCGACTCCGCCCGAGGGTGCCACGACTCCGCCCGAGGGTGCACCGGCTGCCCCCGAGGGTGCTCCCACTCCGCCTGCTGCGGGTGAGGATGCTCCGACTCCGCCCGAGGGTGCTCCCACTCCGCCTGCTGCGGGTGAGGATGCTCCGACTCCGCCCGAGGGTGCACCGGCTGCCCCCGAGGGTGCACCGGCTGCCCCCGAGGGCGCGCCGGCTCCGCCTGCGCCCGGTTGCGGTCCTGACAGTGGCCCGGCGGGCCCCGGCCATGGTGGTCCGGCCGGTCACGGGCCTGCAGGTAAGGGTCCGGGCGCAGCGCCGGGCGCTCCGGCGCCCGAGGGTGCTCCCGCACCGGCCGAGTGCGAGGCCCCCACACCCTGATCATCTCGCGTGGTGTCGGCACGCGTTGCCGGCACCACGCGCACAGGTTTCAGCGTCGTGCACCCCGTTCAACTGGCTGAAATGGGTGTTCACCTGCAGCAAGGGGTGCGCATCCCCCGGTGCCCAACCCATCCGCCCGAATCGTGGACTTCTGCCACCGCTCTGCGGGGGGTGACCGTCCACGATCACCGCCGTCCTTCGACCCGCACGGGTTCCAGCGCCATGCACCCCGTCCAACCGGCCGCAGTGGGTGTTCGCCTGCAGGAAGGGGTGCGCATCGCCCGGTGCCCGGCACCACCAGCCCGAATCGTGGCCCCCCTCTCGGGGCTGCGCGTCCGCGATCAGCGCCGCACCCGACCCGCACAGGCCCCAGCGTCGTGCACCCCGTTCAGCCGGCCGCAGTGGATGTTCACCTGCAGTAAGGGGTGTGCAATCGCCTACCGCATCGCCCACAGCGCCGACCCCCCCGACCGACAGCACCCCGCCCAGCCAACCGTGAGCCATCGAACAGTACGTACTCTCACTATCAGCGTACGATGGACCCGTGACCACCGCCGACCCCCTCGCGCTCGACCGTCAGGTGTGTTTCGCCCTGGCCGTCACCAACCGCGCGGTGCTCTCGGTCTACCGGCCGATTCTCGAACCGCTCGGACTGACGCACTCGCAGTACCTCGTCATGCTCGCCCTCTGGGAGCGGGCACCGATGTCGGCGGGGGAGATCGCGTCGGCTCTGCAACTCGAACCCGCCTCGCTGACGCCGCTGCTCAAGCGGCTCGACGCCGACGGTCTGCTGACCCGGCGCCGGAGCGACACCGACGAGCGCAGGCTGGTGATCGACCTGACCGACGAGGGGCGACAGTTGCGAGGTTCGGCGGAGTCCATACCGGGCACCGTCATCGAATCTCTGGGTGTCGACGTGAGCGAGCTCGAACAACTCCACGCGGTGCTCACCCGGATCAACACCGCGGCCATCGCGGCCGGTGCACTGTCGACCGAGCGGAGGAGCACACGATGAGCAGGACTCGCCCGGGGCCGCTGCAGTGGATCGGTTATTCGTTCGGCCGCACGTTGCCCCTGTCCATGCAGGCCTGGGTGCGTGAGGACCTGATCGGTGATCGTGCGGTTCCGCGTCATCTGCTGCGCAGCATGGTGCCGTTTCTCCCCATCTTCGCGGCGTTCCTGCTGTTCCCCGGTGAGTTGTGGCTGCGCGGCGCGATGATCCTGCTGGCGGTACTGCTCGCGCTGTTCTACGCCGCCGCGTACATGGAACCCAACCGTCGACGTCGTCTCAAAGCGCACGGGTTGTCGCCGGACCTGCAGAACCCGAAGAAGGTCGCGCGGGACGAGGCGGAACGCCGCGCCTACGAGCGCTGGCACCCCAACCGCTGACACCCGCTGTGGCCCTGCGGGCCGTCGCCGACGAGAGTGGGTGCCGTGCGACTGTGGCCGACCGGACTGCGCGACGGCAGTGACCCCGATCCGAGATTCACGCTCGCGAACGAGCGGACGTTCCTGGCGTGGATCAGGACGTCACTCGGCCTCGTGGCCACGGCCGCGGCACTCGAGGCGTTCGGTGGGGATCTGCTGCCTCCGTGGCTGAGAACCACCCTCGTGCTGGGGCTGCTCACTCTCGCGGCGGTGCTGGCCGTCGGGTCGTTCGTGCGCTGGATCCGTATCGAGACGGCCATGCGCCGGCGGGCGTCACTGCCTCTACCCGCTGCGGCGGCGCTGCTCGCGGGGGGTCTGGTGATCGCCGTGGTGGCGTTCGCGGTGGGGCTGTACCTGTGACGGAGGCACCGGGCCTGCAGGCCGAGCGCACGACGCTCGCTCGGGTGCGGACCGCACTGACCATGGCGGTCACGGCTCTGATCGTCGCTCGTGCGGTGCGAGATCATCCGCCGCTCGTCGCGATCGCGGTGCTGTGCGCTGCGCTTCCGATGGTGTCGGTCGTGTTCTCGACGAGGACCCATTCCCGACTCGTCGACGGCATGGACCGGGACGTGCTCCCCGGTGCCGCAGGCCGGCTCGTCGTCCTGCCCGTCGTCGTCGTCCTGCTGGCAGTGGTCACCGCGCTGGGTCTGTGAGAGCAGGTCATCGGATGACTCGACGACGCGGACCGGGGTACTCCCCGCCGGTGACGAGACGATCGAGATGCTGACCGCCGCCCTGTACGGCATCGGCACGGCGCTTCCCCTGGTGATCGGTGCGGCGATCGGGCTGCGGTGGACACTGCCGAAGCGGGTGTTGGCCGGTCTCATGGCCTTCGGTGCCGGGACGATGATCGCCGCCGTGTCGTCGGAACTGTTCGAGCCGGCGTTCCGTCAGGCCGGCATCCTCGTCGCGGGCGCGGCGCTGTTCCTGGGCGCGGGTGTGTACGTCGTGGCCAGCCATCTGATCGAGAACAAGCTCGGGCCCGCAGCGATCGGGTGGGCACTGATGCTCGGCACGATCCTCGACGGAGTCCCGGAGAACACCGCGCTGGGTGTCTCCCTGACGTCCGGTGGCGGGCTGGTGCTGCTGGTGGCGGTCGCGGTGGGCAACGTTCCGGAGGCTGTCGGTGGTGCATCGTTGATGCGGGACCGACACGACTTCTCCGCGGCTCGGGCGATGACCCTGTGGACGGCCACGGCGGTCGTGCTCGTGGTGGTCACCGTACTGGGCCACCAGTTGTCCGACGCCGTCCCGGAGGTCGGCATCTCGACGGTCCAGGCGTTCGCGGGCGGTGCCACTCTCGCCGTGCTCGCGGACTCCCTGATGCCCGAGGCCTACAAGGACGGCGGCTGGTGGGTGGGCATGTCCACCGCGCTCGGCTTTCTCGTGGCGTTCGCACTCGGCGGGTAGCTGTGACCGGGATCACTCTGCATGGACGTGCGCTTTCCGCGCCGGGCCTCGACTCACCTTTCAGAACGCGATGGTCACCCGCCGTCGCTCCGAACGAAAGGTTTCATCATGGGAATCGTCGACAAGGCAAAGAACGCAGCAGAAGACGCCATCGGCAAGGCCAAGGAAGTTGTCGGTGACGCCACCAACAACAAGGACCTCGAGGCCGAGGGCAAGAAGGACCAGGGTTCGGCCGGCGTGAAGAAGGTCGGCGAGAACGTCAAGGACACCTTCAAGTAAGACTGCACCACTCCACACCCGGGCGGCGCCGGACCCTCAGCGGGTCCATCGCCGCCCGTGGTGTGTCCGGACACTGTCGGGTTCGACGCACACCTCGCTCGAACCGACCGAACGGACATGTTTCTTCCGCGGGTCCGCGGACCATCACTCCTTCGAGCATCCGCTCACTCGATCGCCGGCCAGGACCGGCGACATCGCGAAAGGCACCACCATGACCGACACCACCACCCACGCACACACCGGACGTCGCCGTGCCGGAGGCTTCGTCTCGAAGCTGTCTCTCCTGATCGCGCTGCTCCTCACGATCGCACTGGTGATCTTCATCCTGCAGAACACCGTGCACACGACCATCAACTTCATCGGGTGGAACTTCGATCTGGCACAGGGTGTCGCACTCCTCGGTGCCGCCGTCGTCGGTGCCGTCATCGCCTGGACCATCTCGGGCGCGGTCCGGGTCCGACGCGCCGTCAAGTAGCGCGTCACCGCGGCGATCGGACACCCTCTCGTAGGAGTTGTTCGATCGCCGCAGCGGGCATCGGGCGCGCCAGATGGAAGCCCTGTGCGAGGCGACCGCCGCATGCGCGATACGCCTCGGCCTGCTCGGCGGTCTCGATGCCTTCACCCACCACGTCCACTCCGAATGCAGTGCCCAACAACACGATCGCGGCCACGATGGCGTGTGGTCTCGCACCGGGTAGCGCGTTGACGTACGACCCGTCGATCTTGAGACAGTCGAAGATCGGATAACGGTCCAGATACGCGATGCTGCTGTGGCCGGTTCCCAGATCGTCGAGTGCGAACGACACCCCCATCGCGTGCAGCGCCTCGAGAGTGGTGGCCACGCGGGCGTTCTCCTTCACCCACACGGTCTCGGTGATCTCCAACCCGAGACGCGTCGCCGGCAGGCCGGTCGCGTCGAGAGTGCGTCGGACCGACTGCACGAAGTCCGGATCGTTGAGCTGGTGGGCGCTCACGTTCACGCGTACCGAGACGTCCTCGGGCCAGCGCACCGCATCCGTGCACGCGGTCTGCAGTGCCCACAGGCCGAGGTGTCCGACCACGCCGGTGCGCTCCGCCACCGCGACGAACTCACGAGGCGAGACGCTGCCGAGTGTCGGATGATCCCAGCGAGCCAAGGCCTCGGCGGCGACGACGGCGCCCGTCACGAGGTCGACGATCGGCTGGTAGACGAGCCGCAGTTCGCCGTCCACGAGAGATCGTCGGAGGTCTGCGGCGAGTCGGAACACGCGATCGGCCTCGTAGCGATCGCGCACGTCGTACACGTCCGTGGTCCCGGGAGCCGTGCCCTTGGCGCGGTACATGGCCAGATCCGCGCGGCGCACCATCTCCTGCGCGGAGGGCACATCGTCACCGGCCACGGCGATTCCGATGCTCGCACTGAACGGGATGGGCTGATCGCTCTGCGGATCGACGGTGGCCAGCGCTGTCGAGATGCGCACCGCCCGGCTCCGCGCGTCGGCCTCGTCCACCACGTGGTCGCACACGACGAGAAATTCGTCGCCGCCCAGCCTCGCCACCGTGTCGCCGACCGCCACCGTGCGCTCGAGCTTGCGCGCCAAGGTGATCAGCGCCGCGTCTCCACTCACGTGTCCGAGGCTGTCGTTGACGGTCTTGAAGTCGTCCAGGTCGGCCAGCAGGACCGCGACGGTGGTCTCGCTGTCCGCGGCGCGAGCCACGGCCTCGTCGATACGTCGGTACGCGAGCGCTCGATTGGCCAGACCGGTGAGCGGATCGTGGAGTGATCGGTACCGCAGTTCGTTCTCGAGCTCGATACGCCGGATCGCCGCGACCAGGATGTCCGTGGCCGTCCGCAGGAACGTCACGTCCCGATCCGTGTACTCCCGCGGAGCCGCGCTGTGCACGGCCAGCACCCCGGGCCGAGGCGTGGAGTCGAACGGGACGCAGACGGTGCTGAGCAGTCCGCGCGAGCGCATCGTCGTGGTGTCGAATCGCGACTCGGTCCGCGCGTCGGAACAGATGACCACCGTGCCGGAGGAGAGGGCGAGGCCCGGAGCCGAGCGGGTACCGGTTCCGAACACCTCGGGCCGCTCGCTCACCCCGCTGTAGGCGACGACGCGCAACGCGGTGCGGGTGTCGTCGAGGCGTGCGATCGACGCGCACTCCGTACCCATCAACGACGAGGCGGCGCTGGTCGTCGCGTCCAGAATGGTCGTCAGATCACCGTCGACCGCGAGCCGCCCCAACAGGCCGACAGCACTCTGCTCGCGAGCCCGGTGGGCGGCCGATTCCAGGACGTCGGTGAGGGCGCTCTCGTGACTGGTTCGCAGCCGTCGATCACGCATGATCGACGCGATCACCGGCTCGTCGCGCTCACCCGCGGGAACCAGGAACGTCGAGATGGAGACCGGTACGGGTTCTCCGGTGTCGAGCCGCCGGAGTTCGCCGACACCCTGCCAGTGGCCGGTGGTGTGCAGCGATCGTTCCACGTCGGGCGCAGCGAGCAGACCGACGTCGGAGAAGAAGTTCGCCGTGGTCAGGCGGAGCACGGCGTCGAGTGACGGTGCGCCGACGAGCGCGAGGCCCGCCGGGTTCAAGTGGAGGATGCGGCCGTCCCGTGCGGACAGGGACACCAGCTCGGGCGCGTTCTCGAACACACCCGTCAGAAGGGCGGGGTCCAGGCCGTCGAGCGCCACGAACGACCTCCGAAATGGGAAACGACCGGCGTCTCCGGCCCGATCCACTCGGGTATCCAGAGAACGCCGGTCGAAACCACTCGTTCGTCAGATCAGTGCTGCCGTCACCGGCAGCGCGTCGTCACTCCCCGCGCGGAGGAAGCTTCGCCTCGACACCGCCACCGTTGTGCTCGGGGCCCGAGTCGGGGTGACCCGCCGGCACGCGGTTGCGGAAACGAGCCGCCTCGCTGGGCTTCGACGAGGAACCCCCGACGCGCTCGCCGCGGTACGGTCCGGGCTTCGGGGCCATCTTGCCGCCGGGGAAGGCGAGCCGAATGATGGTGCGCTGCACCGATCCCCACTGCTTCATCAAGGGGCCCGAGTTGTACGGAAGCTGGTAGCGCTCGCAGATGTCCTTGATCTTCGGCGCGACTTCCTTGTACCGGGTGCTGGGCATGTCCGGGTACAGGTGGTGCTCGACCTGGTAACTGAGGTTGCCACTCATCAGGTGGAACAGCGACGAGCCCTCGATGTTGGCCGCTCCGACGAGCTGGCGGACGTACCAGCCGCCGCGGGTCTCGTTCTCGGTCTCTTCCTTGCTGAACGTGTACGCCTGGTCCGGGAAGTGACCGCAGAAGATGATGCCGTGCGACCACAGGTTGCGGATGATGTTGGCGACGAAGTCCGCCGTCACCGTGGCGACGAAGGTGCGTTCGATGCCGGCACCGTGCTTGTCCAGAACCTTGGCCACGGAGTTGGTCGCCTTCGACGAGCTCAGCGAGCGCAACCGCGCACCCAGCTTCGACTTGCCGGCGCCCGAGACGCGTCCACCCGAGACGACCTGCACCGCGCCGTAGGCGAGCGCACTGACCGCGGGCCAGCCGATGTAGTCCTTGACGATCTGACGGCGCGCCTTGGTCCCGATACCGCGCAGATCGGTGAGCAGGTCCTTCATGGGCTTCTCGCCCTTGCGGATGGCCTCGATGTCGAGGTCGTGGAGCGCGACGCCCCACTCGAAGAAGGCCATCAGCAGCAGGTTGTAGAACGGCTGCGCGAGGTAGACGGGCGACCACGGCTGGTTCGGGTCGATCCGCATGATCTCGTAGCCGAGATCCTTGTCCTTGCCGCGGATGTTGGTGTACGTGTGGTGCACGTAGTTGTGCGAGTGCTTCCAGGCCTCGGCGGTGGACGCGGTGTCCCAGTCCCACACCGACGAGTGGATGTCCGGATCGTTCATCCAGTCCCACTGGCCGTGCATGACGTTGTGGCCGATCTCCATGTTCTCGAGAATCTTGGCCACACCCAGGCAGGCCGTTCCGGCCACCCAGGCGGTGCGGCTCTTGGAGCCGAAGAGGATCACGCGCCCCGCGACAGCGAGCTGGCGCTGCGCCGCGATGACCGTGGTGATGTAGTTGCGATCGCGCTCACCGAGGTCGGCGTAGACCTCGTCGTGAATGGCGTCGAATTCCTTGGCAAGCTGTTCGATGGTCTCTTCGCTGAGATGTGCGAGCGGACTCTCGATGGACACTTCGGTCTTTTTCCCGGTGTCGATACTCATGACGAACCCTCCCTGTTACTGCATGTGAATCGGTCTCGTCAGAGATCGATTTCGATATCTCCCTCGGCGGTGTTCACGCAGATGCGTACCGCCTGCCCCGTAGGCTCGGAGACTTCCCCATTACGTAGATCTCTCAAACGTCCCTTCTTCAGGGTTCCGGTGCAGGTGTGGCAGATGCCGATCCTGCAACCGAACTTGAGATCCAGCCCCGCTTCCTCCCCGGCCGCGAGAATGGGTGTGCCTCCGTCGCATTCGACGTCGGTGTCGCTACGGATGAAGCGGACAGTGCCGCCCTCTCCTTCTTCGTCACCGCCACCGATGACGGGTTGGAAACTTTCGTAGTGGAATTTCTCCGGGTCACCCTCGGATTTCCAGTAGTCGCGCAGATCGTCCAACAGGTCGCCTGGACCGGAGCAGAATGCCTCGCGCTCACGCCAGTCGGGGCACAACTCGTCCAGATCGGTGGCTTTCATCCGACCTCGCTCCTCGGTCACCCGAAGGTCGAGACGCAGCGACGAGTGCTTGCGATCGAGGCGCTCGAGGGTCTCGGAGAACATCGTCTGGTCGCGACTGTGCACGGAGTGGATGACCACGACGTCGTGCATGGCGTCGAGGTGGTCGAGTTCGCGCAACATGCTCATGATCGGCGTGATGCCACTGCCCGCGCTGATGTAGAGCAGTTTGGCGGGCACGGGATCGGGGAGGGTGAAGACTCCCTCGATCTCGCTCAGTCGCACGATGTCGCCCGGCTTGATGCCCTGCACCAGGTACGGGGACACCGTGCCCTCGGGAACCAGCTTGGGGCTGACGGAGATCAGGCCGTGGTCGCCGTGCGGGTCGGAGGTGATCGAGTAGGCGCGCCAGTGATAGCGGCCGTCGATGACCACGCCCAGTCGGAGGTACTGGCCGGGCTGGTGCCCACCCCAATCGTACCCGGGCCTGATGAACACCGACACCGCGTCGGTGCCTTCCCTCTCGACCCGGTCGACCTTCCCGCGGAGCTCCTGGGTGGTCCACAACGGATTGATCATCTCGAAGTAGTCGTCCGGCCTCAGCGGGTTCGACAGATGTTTGAATGCCTTGAGCATGGTTCGGCGGAGTACCGAAACCTGGGGTCGTGCGCCGCGTTCTGCCACAGGTCACACGCTATCGCCACGGCGCGGATCCGCGTCCGTAAACGGACGATTGTGGACAGAAACGAGTCCGTTTCGCTTCCGTCGTCTCGGTGGACGAAGATTCGTGTCCGAGGTTTGGATGCGAGCGTCCTGGTAGCCGCCCGACGGGCGGCGGACGTGCGACGACGAGGGGTGAACTGTGCCGATCGTGGACAACGCCGTGTACGTGCACGGGGCGCGTACCGACGAGCCGGAGAGTCTGGATCGCACGTACGAGCTCCTGCGGGCGTGCGGCGGCATGGCGTGGATCGGGCTGTATCGTCCCGACAAGACCGAGATCAACTCGGTGGCAACCGAATTCGGGCTGCACCGATTGGCGGTCGAGGATGCCGTCCAAGCGCACCAGCGGCCCAAGCTCGAACGCTACGGCGATCAGTTGTTCGTCGTCCTGCACCCCGCGCGCTACATCGACGAGACCGAGAAGGTGGAGTTCGGCGAGCTCCACGTGTTCTGCGGTCCCGATTTCGTCGTCACCATCCGCCATGCCGAGTCACCCGACCTGGGCGTGGTCCGTAAACGGCTCGAAGGTGCGCCGAAGCTGCTCGAACTGGGAACCGAGGCCGTGCTGTACGCGATCCTCGACCAGGTGGTCGACGAGTACGAACCGGTCGTCGCCGGTCTGGAGAACGACATCGACGAGATCGACGACCAGCTGTTCACCGGCGACCCGGACGTCTCCCGTCGCATCTACGAGCTCTCCCGCGAGGTGATCGAGTTCCAGCGCGCGACCCACCCGCTGGTGTCGATGATCGAGGCCCTCGGCCGCGGCTCGGAGAAGTACAACGTGGACATCGAGCTGCGGCGCAACCTGCGCGACGTGCTCGACCACGCGATCCGCATCACCGAGCGCGTCGACTCGTTCCGCGCCAACCTGCAGAACGCCCTGTCGGTGCACACCACCCTGGTGGGTCAGCGGCAGAACGACGAGATGCGTGCGATGACCCAGGTGAGTCTGGAACAGAACGAGCAGGTCAAGCGGATCTCGTCCTGGGGCGCCATCCTCTTCGCGCCGACTCTCATCGCCGGCATCTACGGCATGAACTTCGAGCACATGCCGGAGCTGAGCTGGACGTTCGGCTATCCGGCGGCTGTCAGCGCGATGCTGGCCGCGTCGTGCGTGCTGTACATCGTGTTCCGGAGACAGAAGTGGCTCTAGCCCCGTGCGGCTCAGCGCAGCCGGCCCGGCGCCAGGTCCTCCGCGGTGACGCCCCGGTCGGTCACATCGGCCGGTAGCGGCTCGCCGCGGACCAGCGCCGCACCGACGCGCGCCAGTGCCGCGCACGTCTGGATGCCGTACCCACCCTGACCCGCGCACCAGAAGAAGCCCTCCACGCTCGGGTCGAACCCCACCACCGGTGTGCGATCGGCGACGAAAGAGCGCAGACCGGCCCACGACGACCGGACACGGCGGCTCGTCACCACGGTCGCCTCCGTGATCTCGTCCAGGGCGCGGGCGATCTCGAGATCGTCGGGCTTCGCGTCACCGGGCGGGCACGGTGTCTCGTCGGCAGGGGAACAGAGCAGACGGACACCCTCCGGCTTGATGTAGAACGACTCGTCCATGTCGCTGATCAGCGGGTGGTGGGTGTCGGCGATCTCGGGCGGCGCGTCCATCACGGCGATGGTGCGTCGTCGCGGCTGCAGGCCGATCCTCGGTACGCCTGCGAGGTCGGCCAGGTCGTCCGCCCAGGCACCCGCCGCGTTCACCACCACCGTGGCGACGAGAGTGTCGCCGGTCGAGAGATCGACCCGCCACTGCTCGCCGACGCGGTCGATCGCGACGACCCGCGCCCCGGTACGAACGGTGCATCCGCGGCGGCGTGCTCCGCGCAGGAAGCCCTGGTGCAGCGCGTCGACGTCCATGTCGAGTGCGCCCGGTTCGACGATGGCCGCCTCGACTGCCGCAGGCCGCAGGAGCGGCGCCCGGTCCACCGCCTCGGCAGTCTCGAGAAGGCGGGCATCGGGAGACAGCGTCCGCAGAGTCGTGAACATCTCCGCGAGAGCGTCGCCCCGACCCGGACGTGCGAACTGCACGAAGGGGCGCGGAGTCATGACCGTTCCGCGCACCATGTCCGGCGGGTCCACGAGGAAGGCCCTGCTCGCCGTCGTCAGGCCACGGATGACGTGGTTGCCGTAGGTCTCGAGGAACATCGCAGCCGACCGCCCGGTCGAGTGCATCGCCAGGGTCGACTCCCCTTCGAGGAGACACACGGTTCGATCGGACGAGAGTTCCCAGGCGAGCGAGGCACCCGCGATACCGCCGCCGATCACCAGTACGTCGAGGGCTCGAGAGGCGACATCGGTGGTCATGGCGGTCGAGGGTAGGCGGCCCGTGTGGAAATCGGGCGCCAGGGGTACCCCGTCCCGCGCGCAACCGTGCGCGCACTCGAACATCGGGAGCCGTCATGAACACAGCTGTCTGGATCGTCATCGCGGTCGTGGTGGTGTTGCTGCTCGTCGCCGTCGGCGTCGCACTGTCGAAGAAGGCGAAGCAGAAGCGCGTCGAGCAGGCCGGTGAGATCCGGGAGCGGGCCGCCGAGCGCAGCGCGGAGGTGGAGCGGTCGGAGGCGCTCGCGCAGAAGTCCGAGGCCGACGCCCGTCGTGCGCAGGCCGAGGCGGACGCCGCGGCAGCGGAGGCCCGCATCGCGCAGCAGCGCGCGCAGGAGCACCAGGGCACTGCCGCCACCGGGCGTGACGAACTGGACCGTGAGTGGGAGCGGGCGAACAAGCTGGACCCGACCGTCCACGACGACGGCACCCCGCGTCGACAGGACGCGAACGCGGCACAGCAGAACCAGAATCCCGCAGACCGGAACGTCACGGACCGGAACGTCACGGACCGCACCACCGGTCTCGGACACGCCGATGCGCCTGTCGTCGGCCCGCACGACACTCCGGGACGCCACGAGCGCTGACGTCAGTCGCCGGGGCGCACTGCCTCGGTGACCCGCTCCGCTGCCACGGCTGGATCCTCGTGCTCCCAGATACGCACGACGGTCCAGCCGGCCTCGTCCAGTCGACGATCCGTGTCGCGATCCCGAGCGACGTTGGCAGCCAACTTGTCCGCCCACCACTGGGCGTTGTTGCGCGGGTGGGTGGCGTGCTCCGGGCAGCTGTGCCAGAAGCATCCGTCGACGTACACCGCGACTCGGCGACGCGGGAACACCACGTCGGCCCGTCGTCGCATGCCCTTCAGTGGGGCCTTGTCGACGAAGTACCGCAGTCCCGCTCGGTGCAGTTCCTTCCGCAAGGCCACCTCGGGCTTGGTGTCACGCCGCTTCTGTTTCTTGAACCGGGCACTGGTCGCGGCGTCCGTCGGCGGCGTCGCCCGAGCGTCGGGCGTCATTCGTCGTCGTCGATCTCGGACCAGCTGGGGGCGAACCTGTTGCGCCGCTCCACTTCCGAGTGCACCACCTCGACGAACTCCTCGAACGAGAGCGTGGTGCGGTCCGGCGGACGGCCGTTGCGCGGCGGCGCCTCGTCGACGTCGAAGAAGCGCACCTCACCCCGGTACGGGCCGTCCGGCTCGTAGAGACCGATGAACACCTTCTCGAACAGGTCGTAGCGGGTGTCCTCGGCCCCGAGGTCGACCCACGCACGGCCCGGCATGCCGACGACGGGGCGCTTGCCGCGGCCCGACCGCTTGGACAGCGTCGTGACGTGATGCGCGAACGAACTCTTGCCGATGTCGCTGCTCTTCGCGGGATCGCCGTCCTCGCACGTCGACCAGGGCTCGAACATCACGGCGACGAGCACGCTGTACGGCTGGCGCTGGTGCAGCACCATCGCCTCACCCCGCAGTTCGTGGTCGTTGCGCACGATGTTCTTCGTCCAGCGGCCGAGCCGACCGGACGTGGGGCTGTAGTCCTGGAAGCTGTAGGTCTTCACGGACACGCAGAGGATGAGGCCGAGCGTCGGATCGAGTGCCTTGACGTCGAGCCGCTTGCGTCCCTTCGCGACGTCCACCTGCGCTTCCTGGCCCATGCCGTGCGCGTCGGGCGTGATGGACGGATACCGAGGCCTCAACGCATCGGCGACCACCTGCGCGAGGTTGTTGGACAGGCGCTGCGCGTAGTTCTTCTTCTCCCCGCGGTCGGCATCGGGCGCGGGACGGTCGCCGGCGAAGTCGAGTGCGAACGTCAACGGGAACATCAGGCCACGCGAACGGGTTCGGGGACGACGGGATCGTCGGTCATCCTGTGCAGGTGCGACTCGACCGTGTCGAGGAACCCGGGGGCGAAGCGCAGCCGACCCGAGCGTGCGCGCTTGAGGAACCCGGCAGTGGCCCTGGCGGACAACAACTTCGACTCCTCCAGGAATCCGCTCAGATCCTCGTAGGGGTGCTGGACCGGCCAGGTGCTCGCGGGTACCCGGAACGCGCGACGGTCACGGCCCCACGCGGCCGACGGCCAGCTCTGGCCGGGTACGAGCTCGGTGTCGGACCCCTCGTCGTAGGGAGTGCGGGTGGCCAGCTGCTCACCGACCCACGTCGCCATGCGCACGCTCACGGCGTTGCCGACCAGCTTCCACCGATGCCCTGCCCGGACACCCGGGGACTCGACGGCGGGGGCGGTCCACCCGGCGTCGAAACCCTGCAGCCGCTCGGCGTCCGAGATGCCCGGGGTGACCAGCTCGCCGGACGGGAGCCGGACGGCCGGGGGACTGGCGATGCCGAGAGTCGACCCGCCCTTGAGCGTGGGCACCGCGTTGATCGCCCAGCCCAGCCCGCGCACCCCCTCGGTCCAGTAGAAGCCGCACGGGAGGACGTCGGCGTCGCCGGCCTCGGGGATACCCGCGTCGGGTCCGAAGAGCACCTCACGCGGGTCGTCCGTACGTGAGGCGAGCATGACGACGCGCTGACGCCGCTGGGGCAGGCCGAACGAGCGAGCGTCGACGACGCGATACGCCCACATGTAACCGAGATCCTCGAGCGCGTGCGTGATGTGCCGCATCGCCGCGCCGCGGCCGAGCTGCAACATGAAGGGCACGTTCTCGATCAGCAGCCACCGGGGACCGCGTTTGCGGGCGACGAGTCGGAAGACCTCGTCGACCAGACCCGACCGCGCGCCCGTGATGCCCGCCGTGCGACCGGCCTGCGACAGGTCCTGGCATGGGAAACCGGCTGCGACCAGCTCTGTTCCGGTGGGGAGCGCCCGCAGCGTCGCGACGTCGGTGTGCAGCGGCACGTCGGGGAAGCGCGAGCGCAGCACCGCCCCCGCGCCGGCGTCGATCTCGCAGAGCTGAGTGGTGGACCATCCGCTGCGCGCCAGGCCCAGCTCCAGACCGCCGATGCCGGCGAACAGGCCGACCATGGCACCCTGGCTGGACACGCGTACCCCCGCTCACCGTCGTGTGCGACGGCGGCTCCGGACACCGACGTCGATCTCGAGTGAGGCTACTCGAGAACACCGACACGGCGTCCGACCGAGAGGGCGACACCGCTGTGAGCAGCGCCCGCAGACGGGGGCGTGGTGCGCCGACTCACGCCCACCGTCGATGAAAACCCTGCTCGTGACCGTTTCATCTCGCGAGAACGGGGCACTCGGTCGCTGACGGGGACGGGGATTCACAGGCAATTCGCCCGGCTCCGGTACTTGTCGTGCTCGTGTGATCTACCGTGAACGCGTGACCACACCCACCGCCGATTCCCTGTCGTCCGCCGACGTGACGGGCTCGTCGTGGCCGGCCATCCTGACGTGGCGCGCGCACAGCGCCCCGCGTATGGAGTCGGTGCGCGTCCAGCTCAACGGCAAGCGGATCAAGGCCGCCGGCCGGATCATCGGCGGCGAGTGCGACGAACACCCGGCGTTCTCCGCGTCGTACGACCTGGTCACGGACGAATCGGGAGTGACCAAGCGGTTGTCCGTGCGCGCGGCCGTCGCGTCGGGGGAGAAGCAGGTCTCCATCAGTCGCGACTCCGAGGGCTATTGGCTCGTCGACGACGGGTCACCGACCCGCAGCTCGTTCGGCGGTGCACTCGACGTCGAGCTGGTGTGGAGCCCCTTCTTCAACACGCTCGCCATCCGTCGTCTCGGCCTGCAGACGAACCCGGCCGATCATCAGGTGCCCGTCGTGTACGTCGGTCTGCCGGTCCTCACCGCCCGCGCGGAGACACTGTCCTACAGCCGCGGGCCGCACGAGTTCGAGGTGGTCTCGCCCGTCGGGACGTCGGCCGTGAGCGTCGACTCGGACGGGTTCGTCGCCGATTACCGGGGACTCGCCGAGCGCATCTGACGGGTCGGACCGTCACGCCCGCCGGGGCAGCCGCTGCACCACACCGCCGCGGCGACCGGCGTCGACGAGGTCGCCCTGCCAGGACGGCGAGCCGACGACGACGTCGGTGATCTCCCACCACTGCAACTGCTCGTCGTAGCGCAACCGCGCCGCATGGCCCGCGGACACCAGTGTCTCGGTCGACGCGTCGGCGACGAGAGCGTCCCTGGCGCTGTGCAACGCGGCGAGCGCCTCGTCGAGCGCGTCGACCAGGGCGGGCGCGTTGGCATCACACATCGCGCTGACCAGGGCTGGAGCTGTTCCTGCCACACGGGTGCCGTCGCGGAACGAGCCGGCTGCCAGCCGCAACGTGAGCTCCCCGCCCTGCGCGCCCACCGCGGCGAGTGCTTCCGCCAGCAGATGCGGGAGATGGGACACGCGGGCGACGGCGCGATCGTGGTCGTCGGCTCGGGCCGGGACGACGACGGATCCGGAGGACAGTGCGAGATCGGCGACCGCGAGCCAGGCGTCGGGATCGGTGCCGTCGTCCACGGTGACGACCCAGACCGCGTTGCGGAAGAGATCGACGTCGGCCGCGAGCCACCCCGAGGCGGATGTGCCGGCCATGGGATGTCCGCCGACGAACCGAGCGCCGAGTCCGGCACGTGCGACCGCGGCCGCCATCTCCGCCTTCACACTGACGACGTCCGTGAGCACGCAGTGCGGCGCGTGCGCGGCCACCGATTCCAGGACGGTGTCGACCGCCGGCATGGGCACCGCAACGACGACGAGAGCGTCCTCCTCGGCGGCGCGCTGGAGGGCGGAGGCGATGTCCGCCGTGACGTCGTACCCGTCGGCGCGAGCGGCGTCCACGGCACCGGTCGATCGGTTCCAACCCCATGCCGGGCGACCCGAGTCGACCACGGCGCGCAGTAACGAGCCCCCGATGAGGCCGAGGCCCAGGACGCAGACGGGACGGTCGGGTGTGTTCACCGGGGGAAGATTTCCACATCGGCACCGTCCGCCGGGTGCACGACACCGAAATCTCCCGCTGTTTCCCCTGAACAGGGAGGTCTGCACGCCGGGGCGACGGTGTGGGACTACGGTTGCGCGCATGGCTGCACAGCGCGGAGGCAGTACCTCGTCCCAGAGTCGAGGTGACAACCGCTCCGACGACTACGACGATCTCGAGGGGTTCGCCATCGCGGTCGTCCGCGAGGAGGGCACGTGGACGTGCCGGCCGTTGTCCGCGGACGCCCTGACGAGTCTCAGTGCCGCCGAGACCGAACTTCGTGAACTCCGCAGTGCCGGTGCGGTGTTTGGGCTCCTCGATGTCGACGACGAGTTCTTCGTCGTGCTGCGTCCGGCACCGTCGGGCACGCGGGTCCTGCTGTCGGACGCCACCGCGGCGATCGACTACGACATCGCGGCCGACGTCCTGGACCGACTGAACGTCGATGTGCCCGATCTGGATCCGGACGAGCTCGACGACGTCGAGCCGTGGGACGAGGGCGATCTGGATCTGCTGAGCGACATGGGTCTTCCCGAGCCGGTCCTCGGCGTCATCCTGGCCGAGTCCGACCTCTACCCCGACGAGCAGCTCGGCATGATTGCCGCGCGACTGGGATTCGCCGCGGAGTTCGCCGCGGTGCTCGACAAGCTGCCTCGCTGACCGTGGTGCCTCTCCACCTGCGTGACGTCTGGATGCGTCGCGCTCTGGAGGTCGCCCGCACCACGCCGGCGGGCGACGTTCCCGTGGGTGCCGTCGTCGTGAACGCCGACGGTGACGAGATCGCGTCCGCGGTCAACGAACGCGAACGCCGCGGGGACCCGACCGCCCACGCGGAGGTGCTCGCGCTCCGCGCCGCCGCCGAACGGCACGGGGACGGCTGGCGACTCACCGGATGCACTCTCGTCGTCACGCTGGAGCCCTGCACGATGTGTGCGGGCGCGGCGGTGCTCTCGCGAGTCGACGGGCTGCTGTTCGGGGCCTGGGAACCGAAGACGGGCGCCGTCGGCTCGCTGTGGGACGTGGTGCGGGATCGGCGTCTGACGCATCGACCGGAGGTGGTCGGCGGCGTCCTCGAGAGCGACGCGGCCGGTCTGGTTCGGGACTTCTTTCGAACCGCGAACGACGTTTGACGCGATCCGTCGACGGGGTATTACTGCCCGGTAGAACACCAGGCGCGACGTTGCGTCGCCCGCCCCGCCGAAACGGAGGGGTGGATGACATGTTCTTCCGCTTCGAAGGAGCACCACATGGGTCTCGACGACAAGATCGGCAACAAGGCAGAAGACCTCAAGGGCAAGGGCAAGGAAGCTGCGGGCGATGCCACCGGCGACCAGGACCTGAAGGCCGAAGGCCAGGGCGATCAGACTTCCGCAGCGTTCAAGGACGGCGCGGAGAAGGTCAAGGATGCAGCGTCCAACATCAAGGACAAGCTCACCGGCCACTGAGTCACCCGCGTTGTGACTCCTGACGTCGCGATTTCGGTTCCGCGCCACCCATCCGGTAACGTATCCGCCGGTGGCGTGTCCGAGCGGCCTAAGGAGCACGCCTCGAAAGCGTGTGACGGGTAACCCCCGTCCGAGGGTTCAAATCCCTCCGCCACCGCCATGAGCCCCCCACCTGCCTCGGCAGCTGGGGGGCTTTGTCGTTCACCAACTTCGGGTACACCGACGAGATGAGAAACATGAACGCGATGGAGAACCGCACCCTGGGACGCACCGGACGGCAGGTGTCGTGCGTCGGACTCGGCACCTGGCAGTTGGGAGCCGACTGGGGCGACGTGTCCGAGCAGGACGCCGTGGCGGTGCTCGACGCCGCCGTGGACAGCGGCATCACCTTCTTCGACACGGCCGACGTGTACGGCGACGGGCGCAGTGAGCGGGTGATCGGCGGATTCCTGGCCGATCGCGGCCTGCGGGACACCGTCACCGTGGCGACCAAGATGGGTCGACGCGTCGACCAGGTGCCGGAGAACTACACGCTCGCGAACTTCCGCACGTGGGTGGACCGGTCGCGCGGCAACCTCGGTGTCGACACCCTGGAACTGGTGCAGCTGCACTGCCCGCCCTCCGCCGTGTACGGCGACGACCAGGTGTTCGATGCCCTCGACACCCTCGTCGAGGAGCAGGCGATCGCGCACTACGGCGTCAGCGTGGAGACGGTCGCGGAGGCGCTCGAGGCGATCCGCCGACCGAACGTGGCCACCGTGCAGATCATCGTCAACGCCTTCCGGCTCAAGCCCGTCGACGAGGTGCTGTCCGTCGCCGCCGATGCCGGAGTGGGCATCATCGCGCGGGTGCCGCTTGCCTCGGGCCTGCTCTCGGGGAAGTACGACGAGTCGACGACGTTCCCCGAGAACGATCACCGCAACTTCAACCGCAACGGTGAGGCCTTCGACGTCGGCGAGACGTTCTCGGGCGTTCCGTTCGACACGGGCCTTGCGGCGGCTCGTGACTTCTCCGCCCTGGTCGCGGACGCGGCTCCGGAGGGTACGCCGCCCGCCGCCGCCGCCATCGCGTGGTTGTGGCAGCACCCGCAGATCTCGACGGTCATCCCGGGAGCCCGCAACGTGGACCAGGCTCGTGCCAACGCCGAGGCGGGGCGCGTCGCGCTTCTCGGCGCCGAGTTCGATGCCGGCGTGCAGAGCATCTACGACCGCTACCTCCGGGACGTCGTTCACTCGGCGTGGTGACGGACGCTTTCACAGGGGATTCCCAGGCCGCAGCGGTGGCCGCACGTTGAAGCGACAACTAAAGTTCGTCCCATGAAGAAGAAATGGTGGATCACCGGAGCCGTGGTCGTCGTCCTGGCGATCGTGGCGCTCGTCGTCGGACCGCGTATCTACTCGTCGATCGAGAGCAGCGATCCGGCGGCGTCGGTGTCCACCTCCGGTGCCGAGGCGGCGACGGGCGATCTGGACGGTGAGTGGACCGTCACGTCCGGTGACGCAGCGAATCCGACGTCGGCCGGGTACACCGTCGCCGAGGTGCTCAACGGCACCGACGTCACGGTCGTCGGCACCACGCCGGACGTCTCGGGAAGCGCCACGATCGCGAACCAGCAGCTCACTGCCGGTGAGATCGTGGTGCGCACCGAGACCATCACCACCGACAGCGATCGGCGCGACAACCAGTTCCGCGGCAACATCTTCGATGTCGCGAACAACCCCACCGCCACGTTCACGGTGACGTCGCCGGTGGACCTGTCCACCGTGCCCACCGACGGCACCACGGCGACCGTCACCCTCGACGGCACGCTGACCCTCAAGGGCCAGACGCGCGACGTGAGCGTCGAGACGCAGGTGCTCCGGTCGGGCGAGACCATCGTCGCCTCGGGCAACATTCCCGCGACGTGGACCGACTACGGCATCGAGCCGCCGTCGCTGGGCTTCGTGACCGTGGATCCGACCGGGTCCGTCGATTTCCTGGTGACGCTCGGGAAGGCCTGAGCCGTAGCGTCCGCGGGAGTCCAGCCGGGCGGTCCGACGATGTAACCGAGTTTTTGACGCAGAGTCGCCGCCGTCCGCACGTCCCGTGCGATGGCGGCGTACTCGTGTGTCTGGAGCTTCAGGATGTCGAACGTCTGCACCGGAGTCGTCAGCCCGTAGTGCGGTCGGAACGTCTCGTCGGCGTAGGTCCCGAACAGGCGGTCCCACACGATGAGGATGCCGGCGTAGTTCTTGTCCAGGTACTCCTTGTCGCGGCCGTGATGCACGCGGTGGTGCGACGGCGTGTTGAAGACGAACTCGAACCAGCGCGGCATCCGGTCGATGCGCTCGGTGTGCACCCAGAACTGGTAGACCAGGTTGATCGCGAACCCGGTGAACACCATCCAGGGCGGGACGCCGAGCAGGGGCAGCGGCAACCACATCAGGATCTCGCCGCTGTTGTTCCACTTCTGCCGTAGTGCGGTGCTGAAATTGAAGTACTCGCTCGAGTGGTGCGCCTGATGCGTGGCCCACACGATGCGCGTGCGGTGCGCGATGCGGTGATACCAGTAGAAGAGGACGTCGACGCCGAGCAGCAGGATCACCCACGTGTACCACTGGTCCGAGGGCAGCTGCCACGGTGCGACATACGCGAAGATCAGCGAATAGATCAGCAGCGCCAGGGTTTTCCATGCGGTGGTGGTGGCGATGGACACCAGCCCCATCGCGATGCTGGCCCGGGCGTCGGCGCGGAGGTAGCTTCCACGGTCCGGTCGGCCGGGTTCGTCCTCGGTCTCGTCGCCGTGGCTCTCGAGGACGATCGCTGCGGTCCACTCGAGCGCGAGCAGAACGAGGAATGCCGGCACCGCGAGGGCGACCGGGTCGCGGAGCGCGGTCGGCAGACTGTTCCAGAGATCGGCGATCACCCGCCGCAGTCTACGTGACCGCGGTCACACCGAGCTCAGGCGCGGTACTCGCGTACCAGCGGGCAGTCGAAGGGGTTGCGCTTCGACAGTCCCACCTGGTTGAGGTAGCGGACGACGATGCCGTAGGACTTCACGAGCGACGTCTCGGTGTAGGTCACCCCGTGCTTGGCGCAGTGCTCGCGCACCATGGGCCGCACCTTCTTGAGGTTCGGCCGCGGCATGCTGGGGAACAGGTGATGCTCGATCTGATAGTTGAGGCCGCCCATCATGAAGTCGGTGACGGGGCCGCCGTCGACGTTGCGCGACATGAGGACCTGGCGGCGGAGGAAGTCGATCTTCGCATTGGCCGGAACCAGCGGCATCCCCTTGTGGTTGGGCGCGAACGAGCCGCCCAGCAGAACGCCGAAGACGGCGAAGTGCACGAGGATGAAGCCGACCGCGAGCCCCGCCGGCATCGCGAGGAACGGCAGTGCGAACCCGATGGTGAGCCTCAGCGCGATGAGCGACAGCTCCAGCTTGCGGTGCTTGATCTCCTTGGAGCCGATCAGCGTGCGCACGCTGGCGACGTGGAGTGCGGCGCCTTCGAGGGTGAGCAGCGGGAAGAAGAGCCAGCCCTGGCGGCGGGTGAACGCGCCGTAGAAGCCGGTGCGCTGCGCGACGTACTCGGGGACGAAGGCGATGGGCCCGTTCCCGATGTCGGGATCCTTGCCGATCTGGTTCGGCGCGTTGTGGTGCTTGCTGTGCTTGCCCTGCCACCAGTGCAGCGAGAGTCCTGCGAAGGTGCCGGACAGGATGCGGGCCGTCCACTCGTTCCACTTAGCCGAGTCGAACATCTGGCGGTGGGCGCCGTCGTGACCGAGGAAGCCGAACTGCGTGCTCACGACGGCGAGGGCGACGGCGAGCGCGAGCTGCCACCACGAGTCGCCCAGGAGGAACGCACCGACCCAGACGGCGACGAAGGCCGCCACGGTGCCGATGATGCGGGACCAGTAGAAACCGCGGCGGCGTGACATCAGCCCCGAGGCGCGCACGGCGACGGACAGCTCGGTGTACGAACTGACGAATCGATCTCTGGGGCGTTCGGCGGTGACGGACACTGGTGCCTCTGTTCTGTGGACGGTCTGGCCACGGTGGCTGTCGGTCGTTCTGGCAGTCGATGCAGTGGTGAGAACCGCGGAGAGGGCGGGAAGTGCTCAGGTCACGCCTCTGTCACAAGTGTGACACAGGCAGGGCACGGCGTCGACAGTCCGAGAGTGTCGGTCGTCTTCTCTCAGTGCATCCACAGACGACGGTCGACGTGGCCGGGCGTGGTCGTACCGCGCCAGGTCGGCGCCGTGGCGTAGTGTTCGGATCACGAGCACGCCGCGGTTCTCACCGGCGCCTCGTTCTCCCCCTCGTGACGGACGACTCGTTCTCCTCACCACCGAACTACTGATGAAGGGGTTTCCATGGAACCCGAACTGATCTTTCTCGCACCCGTCACCGCCGACGCGGAGCCCGTCGAGGCTCCCGCGACGTCCGCTGCCAGGGACGTCGTCAACGCGGCGCCGCCCGTCTACACCCAGCTGTTCTCCGAGAAGAACTGACTCCTCTCGATCGCCTGACATGACTGAACCCCGGGACGACCGGTCCACGTCCACGAGTACCGCGGTCACGACCTCGGTGGCGCGGCGCATCACGCCCGGCCGTGAGCAGGACTTCGTGGCCTGGACCGATGCCGGAATCAGTGTGCTGCGCACGTTCGACGGGTTCCTGGGCGGCGGGTGGCTGCGCTCCTCGACCGATCCGTACGAGTACTACGTGCTCTACCGATTCGATTCGGACGCTCATCTGCAGGAGTGGCTCTCGTCACCCTTCCGGCGTGCCTGGGTCGCGCGTGGTGTGGGTGTGGCGGACGACCATGTGACGCATCGCCTCACCGGGGTCGAAGGGTGGTTCGAGCCACAGTCGACGCTCACCGACGCGGTCCGCGTCGTGGGCGCTCCGCCGCCTCGGTGGAAGCAGGCCATCGTCATCTGGTCGGCGTTCTTCCCCCTGTCTCTTCTGCTCAACACCCTTGTCTCCGAGTACCTCTCGCTGGGTCTTGTACTCCGGACCCTGCTCGTCACCCTCGTGAGCACACCCCTCATGGTGTACGTCCTGCTGCCGTTCATCACCGCCCGTGTGAAGCGCTGGCTCACTCCCTGACGGTTCGAAACACCGCGCGAGCGTGGTGAGCGTCACAAAAGTGCACACCACTGCAAACTTGCCGATCCGTGCAAGTTCCGTACTGTGGGATCCGTGAGTTCCGGACTACGCGACCGCAAGAAGGCGGAGACCCGTGCAGCGCTCAGTGCTGCCGCGATCCGTCTCGGGCGGCAACAGGGTTTCGACACCGTGACCGCCGAGGCGATCGCCCGCGACGCGGGGGTGTCGACGCGCACGTTCCACAACTACTTCTCCAGCAAGGAAGAAGCGGCGCTGTACTACCTCGAGCAGGCAGCGTTCGAGTGGGTGGACCTGATCGAACACCGGCCGCAGGACGAGGACTTCTGGGACACGGTGCGCGCCATCGTCTTCGAGATCGTCGACGATCCCGAGCGCGAGTTGACCGAGACTGTCGCGGTCGCGCGGTTCGTCGAGGAGTCGCCGGCTCTGCTGGCGAAGAAGCTCGAGTTCGACCGCTCGCTCTCCGCGGCGTTCAAGAAGGCCGTGGCCCGGCGCACGGGGCTTGATCCCGATCGGGACCTGTACCCCTCGTTGGTCCAGGCCGCGGTGGGCGCCACCGTCAGCGCCGCACTCGGATTCTTCGCAGAGGCATCCGAGAAAGGCTCCACCACAGCAGAATCCGCCGGCGAGGTGGTCCGCCTCGCCATGCAACAACTCGAACGGGGCTTCCGAGCGCCGCTCACCGGTTCCACCCCGCTCCCGCCCGACTGATCGCGCGTCCGTCCGTCACCCGCAGCACGACACCCCCCCGAACGAGGAGAACTCTCATGGCCACCTTCCTGTATCGCATAGGACGGTTCTCGTACCGTCGGAAAGGCATCGTGCTGCCGATCTGGCTCGCCATCCTGGTGTTGGCCGGTATCGGCGCGGCCACGTTGTCCGGCCCGACGAGCACGTCGTTCTCCATCCCGGGAACCCCCGCCCAGGCTGCGCTGGATCTGCAGAAGGAGCGCTTCGGAGGCGGCGAGGATCCGCTCACGTCGGCGTCCGCGCAGTACGTGTTCCAGGCACCCGCGGGCACCACGCTCGACTCGCCCGAGAACACGGCGGCCATCGACGGCGTCATCGCGAACATTCGCGGCATCGCCGCCGTGAAGGACACGGCCAAGGCCGATCCCGCGGCCGGACCGGTGCCCGAGGGTGCCATGCCGCTCCTCGATCCGATCGCCGGCAACCAGGCGATCGTCGATCAGTACGCGGAGGCCGGTCTCGCGCCGGACGTCGCGGCCGCGAACGCCGCGGCCGTGTCGCCGCTCTCACCGGACAAGACCATCGGCATCCTCGACGTGCCCATCACCGGCACCGTCACCGATGTCACGGCCGAGATCCGCACCGAGCTGACCGACGCCGCCCAGCCCGCCCGTGACGCAGGGCTCACCGTCGAGATCGGTGGCAGCGCCATGCAGGCCGCCGAGCCGCCCGGCGGCACCGCCGAGCTGATCGGCCTGGCCGTCGCCGCCGTCGTCCTCGTCGTCATGTTCGGATCGCTCGTCGCCGCCGGACTGCCGCTCATCACGGCCATCGTCGGCATCGGCGTCACCAGTCTGACCATCACCACCGCGTCGGGCTTCGCCGAGCTCACCCAGTTCACGCCGATTCTCGCCATCATGATCGGCCTGGCCGTCGCCATCGACTACTCGCTGTTCATCGTCGCCCGGTTCCGTAACGAGCTGAGCGAGACGGACGACCGTGAGGAAGCCGCGGCACGCGCCGTGGGAACCGCCGGCAGCGCCGTCGTCTTCGCCGGCACCACGGTGCTCATCGCGCTCGTGGCACTGCGCGTCGTCGGCATCCCGTTCCTGTCCCAGATGGGTCTGGCCGCCGGCTTCGGTGTCTTCGTCGCCGTCCTCGTCGCGCTGACCATGCTGCCCGCCGTCCTCGGGCTCTTCGGCGCGAAGGCGTTCGCCGGCAAGATCCGCACCGTGCCGGACCCCGAGCACGACGACAAGCCGACCAACGGCTTGCGATGGGTGCGCATGGTGATCAAGCGTCCCGCACTGGTGCTCATCGTCGGTGTCGTGATCCTCGGTGTCATCGCCGGTCCCATGACGTCGCTGCGTCTGGCGCTTCCGTCGGTGGCCACCGCCGAACCGGGTACCCCCGCTCGTGAGGCGTACGACCTGGTCGACCAGGGCTTCGGCCCGGGACGCAACGGTCAGCTGCTGATGGTCGTGGACGCGAGCAACGTCCCCGAGGCCGATCGGACGGCGGCCTTCCAGGCCGTCGTCGACAGGGCGGCGGCGGAACCCGACGTGACCAACGCACAGCAGGCCGGGCTCAACCCGGCGGGCGACACCGCCCTGGTGTCGGTGACTCCCAAGAGCTCACCGATCAGCGAGGACACGCAGAACCTGGTGACCGCGCTGCGCGACGCCCGGGGTGGTCTGGAATCCGAGTACGGCGTCACCTACGGCGTCACCGGCCAGACGGCGCTCGAGATCGATGTGTCGGATCGGCTCCAGAAGGCCCTGATCCCGTACCTCGCAGTCGTCGTCGGATTGGCATTCCTGCTGCTCATGGTGGTGTTCCGATCGATCCTGGTGCCGCTGACGGCGACGCTCGGCTTCCTGCTCAGCGTGCTCGCCACCTTCGGTGCCACCGTCTTCATCTTCCAGGAAGGTGGACTGGGACTGATCTCCAACCCGCAGCCCATCGTGAGCTTCATGCCGATCTTCCTGATCGGTGTGGTCTTCGGACTCGCGATGGACTACCAGGTCTTCCTGGTGTCCCGGATGAGGGAGGCGTACGTCCACGGGGCGACCGCGAGCGATGCCATCGTCACGGGCTTCAAGTACGGCGCCCGCGTCGTCGCTGCCGCGGCGGTCATCATGATCTCGGTGTTCGCGGCGTTCATGCTGGAACCGGACTCGTTCATCAAGTCCATCGGTTTCGCTCTCGCGGCCGCCGTGTTCTTCGACGCCTTCATCGTCCGCATGATCCTGATCCCCGCGGTCATGGCGCTGCTCGGCGACAAGGCCTGGTACCTGCCGAAGTGGCTGGACAAGATTCTGCCGAACGTGGACATCGAAGGTGAGAAACTCGTCCGCAGGACGGACGAGACCGCACCGGCGACCCAGCAGCCGGCGAACCGGAGCTGAGTCGATGAACTGCACCCACCACGCCTGTCGTCCGACGGGTCCTGTCGAGAAGGAAGGATGCACGACGTGTTGATCTCACTTCTCCGCCGGTATCTGGCGCCGTACCGCGGCGCGCTGACAGGCGTGGTGGTGCTGCAGTTCGTGGCCACCGTGGCCTCGCTGTACCTGCCCAGCCTCAACGCCGACATCATCGACAACGGCGTGACGACCGGCGACACCGGCTACATCCTGTCGACCGGCTCGATCATGCTGGCCGTCTCCGCCGTGCAGATCGCGTGCTCGATCGGCGGCGTCTACTTCGGAGCACGCGCCGCCATGGCGGCCGGCCGCGACATCCGCGGGGCGCTCCTCGACCGCGTCGGCACTTTCTCGGCGCGCGAGGTCGGGACGTTCGGCGCTCCGTCGCTCATCACCCGCAACACGAACGATGTTCAGCAGGTGCAGATGGTGGTTCTGATGGGCTGCACCATCCTGGTGATGGCGCCCATCATGTGCGTCGGCGGCATCGTCATGGCTCTGCGCGAGGACTTCGGACTGTCGTGGCTCCTCGGTATCGCCGTTCCTGCGCTGGCGCTGAGCATGGGCTTCGTCGTGGTCCGCATGGTTCCGGCGTTCAAGGTCATGCAGAAGCGCATCGACACGGTCAACCGCGTTCTGCGCGAGCAGATCACGGGCATCCGCGTGGTGCGCGCCTTCGTGCGCGAGCCGTACGAGGTGGAGCGTTTCGACGACGCGAACACCGCCCTCACCGCCACCGCACTGCAGGTCGGTCGTCTGATGGCGCTCATGTTCCCGGTGGTCATGCTCATCAGCAACGTCACCAGCGTCGCGGTGATCTGGTTCGGCGGTCACGCCGTCGACGAGGGACGCATGGAGATCGGATCGCTGACGGCCCTGCTGAGCTACATCATGCAGATCCTGATGTCGGTGATCATGGCGTCGTTCATCGCGATGATGATCCCGCGCGCCAGCGTGTGTGCCGAGCGCATCACCGAGGTGCTCGACACGAATTCGTCCGTCGTGCCCTCCGCGAAGCCCGTCGTCTTCGCCTCGGCGCCGTCGACGGTGGAATTCGACAAGGCCGCCTTCGCGTATCCCGCGGCCGATCACCCGGTGCTCTGCGACGTGTCGTTCCGGGCGACGGCCGGAACCACCACGGCCGTGATCGGCAGCACCGGCTCGGGCAAGACGACGCTGATCAACCTGATCCCGCGTCTCATCGACACGACCGACGGAGTGGTGCGCGTGGGCGGAACCGATGTGCGAGAACTCGATCCGGAGGCGCTGCGAGCGGAGATCGGACTGATCCCCCAGCGGCCCTTCCTGTTCTCCGGCACCATCGCCTCCAATCTTCGCTACGGCAAGGAGGACGCCACGGAGGCCGAGATGTGGGACGCACTCGAGGTGGCGCAGGCCGCCGACTTCGTCCGCGAGATGCCCGAGGGTCTCGAGACCCCCGTCGCCCAGGGCGGCACCACCGTCTCCGGTGGGCAGCGTCAGCGACTGGCCATCGCCCGCGCCATCATCCGGCGGCCGAGCATCTACGTCTTCGACGACGCGTTCTCCGCTCTCGACCTGACGACGGACGCGAATCTCCGAGCGGCCCTGCGCCCCATCACACCTGACGCCTGCGTCATCGTCGTCGCGCAGCGGGTGTCCACCATCCGCGACGCGGACAGCATCGTGGTGCTCGACGACGGCAGGATGGTCGGCCTCGGTACGCACGACGAGCTGCTCGAGACGTGTCCCACCTATGCCGAGATCGTCGACTCGCAGCGCACCGCAGCGGGTGTCGCATGACGCGGCCCGGCGGTCCTCCCGGTCCCGGTGCTCCCGGCACGAAGGCGATGAGCTTCGGACCGTCCGTCAGGCGGCTGCTGCGCCGGCTCCTTCCGCAGCGCATGCTGCTCACGGTGGTACTCGTGTTCGCCGTCGCCAGCGTCGTTCTCACCGTTCTCGCCCCGAACATCCTGGGCAGAGCCACCAACCTCATCTTCGACGGCATCGTCGGCCGTTCGCTCGACCCCTCGCTGACCAAGGAGCAGGTCGTCGACGGTCTCCGCGCCTCGGGTGAGGGCACACGCGCCGACATGGTGTCGAGCATGGACGTCGTCCCCGGTCGGGGAGTCGACTTCGACGCCGTCGGCAAGGTGCTGGTCCTCGTCCTCATCCTCTACATCGGGTCCGCACTGCTGTCCTGGGTGCAGGGCTACATTCTCAACATCGCGCTGCAACGCGTCATCAAGCGTCTGCGTACCGACGTCGAGAACAAGATCCACCGGTTGCCGTTGCGCTACTTCGACTCCCACAAGCGCGGCGACGTGCTCTCGCGAGTCACCAACGACATCGACAACGTCTCGCAGAGCCTGCAACAGACACTCAGCCAGCTCGTGGTCTCGGTGCTCACGGTCTTCGGCATCCTGGGCATGATGCTGTGGATCTCGCCGCTGCTCGCACTGGTCGCGATCCTGACGGTGCCGCTGTCGATCGTGGTGACGGCGATGATCGCCAAGCGCTCGCAGCCGCACTTCATCGCGCAGTGGAAGCAGACCGGCGCGCTCAACGCACAGGTCGAGGAGGCCTACACCGGCCACGAGCTGGTCAAGGCCTACGGCCGCCAGCACGAGACGGCGCGGGTGTTCCACGAGAGCAACGAGGAGCTGTACCAGGCGAGCTTCCGAGCACAGTTCATCTCCGGAATCGTCATGCCCGCCATCATGTTCCTGGGCAACCTCAACTACGTCGCCATCGCCGTGGTGGGCGGACTGCGCGTCGCGTCCGGCACGCTGAGCCTGGGCGAGGTGCAGGCCTTCATCCAGTACTCCCGCCAGTTCACACAGCCGCTCACGCAGATCGGCTCGATGGTCAACCTGCTCCAGTCGGGTGTCGCCTCGGCGGAGCGCATCTTCGAGATCCTCGACGCCGAGGAGGAGGGCGCCGATCCGTCGGCACCCGTCACCCCCACCACGCGCAGTGGACGCGTCGAGTTCCGGGACGTGTCGTTCCGCTACGAACCGGAGCGTCCGCTCATCGACGGGCTGTCCTTCGTGGCGGAACCCGGCCAGATGGTTGCGATCGTCGGCCCCACCGGCGCCGGCAAGACGACGCTCGTGAACCTCGTGATGCGGTTCTACGACATCGATTCCGGCTCGATCACGCTCGACGGTGTGGACACGCGTGACATGACGCGGGCGACGCTGCGATCGCGCACCGGCATGGTGCTGCAGGACACCTGGCTGTTCGGCGGCAGCATCCGCGACAACATCGCGTACGGCAACAGTGGCGCCACCGAGGAGTCGATCATGGAGGCGGCGCGGGTGAGTTACGTCGACCGTTTCGTGCACTCGCTGCCCGACGGGTACGACACCGTCATCGACGAGGAGGGCAGCAACGTCAGTGCGGGCGAGAAGCAGTTGATCACCATCGCGCGCGCGTTCCTCGCCGACCCGGCCGTGCTGATCCTCGACGAGGCCACCAGCTCCGTCGACACCCGTACCGAGCTGCTGGTGCAGAAGGCCACCGCGGCCCTGCGCAGCGATCGCACGAGTTTCGTGATCGCGCACCGCCTCTCCACGATCCGCGACGCCGATCTGATCCTGGTGATGGAGAACGGGTCCATCGTGGAGAAGGGCACGCACGATGAGCTCATCGCGGCGCGCGGCGCCTACCACCGTCTCAGTGCGTCCGGCCTGCAGGAGCAGCAGTTGGCGTCTGGTTCGATGGGGGCATGACCGACCTCTTCACAGTCGAGACCCGTATCGAGGACCATCTCGGTCGAACCGGCACCCTGCGGACGCCGCACGGCGACATCGAGACCCCCGCGTTCATCGCCGTCGGCACCAAGGCCACCGTCAAGGCGGTGCTGCCGGAGTCGATGAAAGAGCTGGGCGCACAGGCGGTTCTGGCGAACGCCTACCACCTGTACCTGCAGCCGGGGCCCGACATCGTGGACGAGGCCGGGGGACTCGGCACGTTCATGAACTGGGACGGCCCGACGTTCACCGACAGCGGCGGGTTCCAGGTGATGTCGCTCGGCGTCGGGTTCAAGAAGGTCATCTCGATGGACGCCACTCGGGTGGAGTCGGACGACGTCATCGCCGAGGGCAAGGAGCGCCTCGCGCACGTCGACGACGACGGGGTGACGTTCAAGTCCCACCTCGACGGATCGCGCCACCGCTTCACCCCCGAGGTGTCGATGCAGATCCAGCACCAGCTCGGAGCGGACATCATGTTCGCCTTCGACGAGCTGACGACGCTGATGAATACCCGTGCGTACCAGGAACAGTCGCTGGACCGGACCCAGGCGTGGGCTGTCCGCTGCATCGCCGAACACGAGCGGCTGACGGCGGAACGCGTCGGCAAGCCGTACCAGGCGCTGTTCGGTGTGGTGCAGGGTGCGCAGTACGAGGACCTTCGTCGGAAGGCGGCACACGATCTCGAGACCATCGTCGGCGAGACCGGGCGCGGATTCGACGGCTACGGCATCGGCGGCGCTCTGGAGAAGCAGAACCTCGGCACCATCGTCCGCTGGGTGAACGAGGAACTGCCCGAACACAAACCGCGCCACATGCTCGGGATCAGCGAGCCGGACGACTTCTTCGTCGCCATCGAGAACGGTGCCGACACGTTCGACTGCGTGAATCCGTCACGCGTGGCCCGGAACGCGGCGATCTACACCCCGGACGGGCGCTTCAACATCAACACCGCGCGGTTCCGTCGGGACTTCACGCCGATCGACGAGGAGTGCGACTGCTACACCTGCGCGCACTACACGCGGGCGTACATGCATCACCTGTTCAAGGCCAAGGAGATGCTGGCCTCGACCCTCGCCACCATTCACAACGAGCGGTTCACCGTGCGGCTGGTGGACGACATCCGCGCCTCCATCCGCGACGGGCGGTTCCAGGAGCTCAAGAAGGAGACCCTGGCGCGCTTCTATTCCTGAGCCGCAACTCCCCGCGAGTACGCCCATAGTGTCGTGAAGTCGTGCTCGACAACGACAGTATCGACGTATTCGCGGGGGCGGGCGGGGGTCAGTCCGGGGAGTAGGTCGGCTCGCGCTTCTTGATGTACGCGATGACGGCGTAGGTGATCGGGAGCACGAGCACCTCGACGAGGGTCTTCCACAGGAAGCCGACGATGACGTAGTTCACGAAGTCGGCGCCCGTCGTGATGCCGATGACGCCGGCCGCGATGCTGCAGAAGATCAGGGTGTCGAAGAACTCGCCGACCACCGTCGACCCGATGAGGCGGGCCCACAGGTGCTTCTCCTTGGTGCGTTCCTTGATCTTCACCAGCACGATGGAGTTCAACAGCTGTCCGACGGTGTAACCGGCGAGACCGGCGAGGACCAGGCGCGGCACGACGCCGACGACGGTCTCGAGTGCGGCCTGGTTCTCGTAGAACGACGCGGCGGGGAGTTCGATGGCGATCCAGAAGCAGACCGATGTGAGCAGGAGAGAGCCGAAGCCCAGGTAGATGGCGCGGCGCGTTGCCTTGAGCCCGTACACCTCGCTGAGGACATCGCCGAGGATGTACGCGAGGGGGAAGAGGAAGAACGCGCCGTCGGTGTTGATGGGGAGAATCTGGAAGGGCCCGAGCGAGACGTCGGACGCGGCGAAGAAGGCGACACCCTTGCTGGCGGCCACGTTCGAGATCAGCAGTGTCGCGACGAAGAGCGCGACGATGGCGGGGTAGAAGCCACGGCTGATGTGGGCGAACGAGGCCTGTCCAGACGGAGTGTCGCCGTCGGTGGCGGTGGAGTTGGTTGCAGTCACCGGTCGATCCAAGCACCGAGACGACGACGGGCGCGAATCCCCGAAGGGACCCGCGCCCGATGTCGGTGTGTGCGGAGGCTACTTCTTGACCACCTGGGTGCCACCGGCGAACTGATCGTGCTTGCCCTGCTTGGTGGGGCTCGAGTTGACCGTGACGGCGATGACGATCACGGCGATGAACGCGAGCAGGCTACCGAGGAACGGGATGATGTTGAGCAGCGTGAACGCGTTGCGGATCGCGGACTGCTGCAGCGTCGGCCGCGGCGTGCCGGCGGGACCGTGCACCTGGAGTCCGAGGATCTTCTTGCCGAGCGTCGCGCCCTGGCTGACCTCGAGGCCGACGAAGTACGCGAACGTCAGGACGCCGGAGAAGAGCCCGGTGACGAGGATGTTGTCGGTCGCACCGAAGATCGCGGCGAGGATCAGCGCGACGATGCCGACGATGATCCCGTCGATGATGCGCGCGCCCAGTCGAATGCCGAGCCCACCGGGCTGACCGCCGCCGGGCACTCCACCGAAGTTCGAGCCACCGTAGTTGGTGGTGTTGTCGAACTGCGGGGGCGTCGGGTAGCCACCCTGCTGGGGGTAGCCGCCCTGCTGGGGGTAGCCACCCTGCTGCGGCGGGACGTTGCCCTGCGGCGGCGGGTAGTTGCCCTGCGAGGGCGGGGGGTAACTGCCCTGCGAGGGCGGCGGGTAGGACCCCTGCGACGGGGGCGGGTAGGAACCCTGCTGCGGCGGCGGGTAGCTGCCGGGGTTCTGCGGATCCTTGCTCGGGTCGAAACCGCCTGTGGTCATGATGTCCTTCTCGTACGGGTTGACGTGTCGGAGTCTTCTCGCGGCCACCTTACGTCCGATACGCCCCGACCGGTGTGCGATGTTCCGTTGCAACGGGGTCTCGATCAGTGACCGAGCACGAACCACGGCTCCCTCGGGAGCAGGTCCAGGGACCAGTGCGACGCCAGGTCGGACAGCGATTCGTGCGTGCGCTCGGACGGAACCCCGATCGACGACGCGATCTCGGCGCGGACGTCGGACACGCTCTGCCCGGCGGCGAGTCGGTCGCGCAGGGTGACGGCGCCGTCCCGCTTGGCGAGGCGCGTGCCCGTCGGTCCGAGAGCGAGCGGGACGTGCACGTACTCCGGGATCTGCACGCCGAGCAGACCGGCGAGGTAGGCCTGACGCGGCGCCGACGCGAGCAGGTCGTCCGCGCGAACCACCTGGTCGACGCTCTGGAACCCGTCGTCGACGACGACGGCGAGGTTGTAGGCGGGAACGCCGTCCGTGCGCTGGAGGACGAGGTCGTCGACCACGCCCGTGAACTCGCCGACGAGGGCGTCGGTCACGGTGAACGACCGCGTGTCCGAACGCAACCGCAGCGCGGCGCGTCGGCCCTCGGCGCGGCGGGACACGCGTTGCGCCTCGGTGAGGTTCCGGCAGGTTCCGGGGTACGCACCCTCGGGAGCGTGCGGTGCGGACGCGGCCTGCTGGATCTCGCGGCGGGTGCAGAAACACTCGTAGACACGGCCGTCGGCGGCGAGGGAGGCGATGGCCGCGGCATAGGACTCTCGGCGATCCGATTGCCGCACCACCGGCCCGTCGACGGTGATGCCGACGGCGGCGAGATCGTCGAGTTGACGGTGCTCGGCGCCCGGTCGCACGCGATCGAGGTCCTCGACGCGCAGGACGAATCCGCGTCCGGTTCCGCGGGCGAGGAGCCACGCGAGCACAGCCGTGCGGAGGTTCCCGATGTGGAGGTCGCCGGAGGGGCTCGGTGCGAAGCGGCCGTTCACTCGCCGCGACCCATGAGCTCGTCCCGTCGGGACGCGACCTCCGTCCGCAGCGCGTCGACCACCACCCCGACCTCGGGGCGGCGCAGCGTCTCGCCGCGCACGACCAGCCAGTAGGCCAGGGTGACCGACACCTCCGAGCGCAGGATGCGCACGAGATCGCGGTGCCGGTCGGCCATGAAGCACGGCAGCAGGCCGATACCGGCGCCCGCCCGCGTGGCCTCGACGTGCACGAAGACGTTGGTCGAGCTCACCGAACTCCGCATCACCGGGACGTCCGACGACGGGGGAGCGTCGCCGACGGCGACCGAGCGCGCGAGATCCAGGTCGTCGACGTGGAGCATCGACTCGACGAAGTAGACGAGGGGATGGCCGGCGAGGTCGCGTCGGGTGGTGATGGTGTCGTGGTCCTCGAGGTACTCCGGAGTGGCGTACAGACCGAGGCAGTACTCGCCGAGGTGCACGGCCTCGGCGCGGTGCACCTGAGGCGTGCCGACGACGATCTCGATGTCCATTCCCGACCGTTGTTGCGAGGCGCGTCGCGTCGCGGCGACCAGTTCCACGGACACCTCGGGGTGCCGTTCCTGCACACTGACGGCGGCGGGCGCCGCGATGTAGGCGCTGAATCCGTCGGTCGCGGAGATGCGGACGACACCGCGCAGCGACGCACCGCCCGGGTCCACCAGGCCGCGCACCACGCTGTCGACCGTCTCGGCCGCGGCGAGTGCGTGTCGGCCCAGGTCGGTGAGTTCCCAGCCGCCCGAGGTGCGGACCAGTACCCGGCCACCGAGTGATTTCTCCAGTGAGGCGATGCGGCGAGACACCGTCGTGTGATTGACACCGAGGCTGTCCGCGGCGGCGGTGAAGCGGCCGCTGCGCCCGACGGCGAGGAGGACGAGAAGATCGTCCGCGCTGGGCGGCGTGTGCGCCGAGGAGCGTCCGGACGAGGTCATGTGTGCATCTTTGCAGTTCGGTCGTGCGCGCGCGGCCATTGTGCGGCGCGGTGATCTGCGTCGATACTCGACTCGGCGTGTGCCGTGGATCACTGTCCCGGCACCGGAGACTCAGCAAGGAGAATGTCATGTCGGTTGTCGACAGGGTGGATCGCGACGAGGAACCGTCGGGTCTGCGGAAGGTGGTCGCCGCATCCATGGCGGGCACCGTGGTCGAGTGGTACGAGTTCTTCCTCTACGGCACGGCGGCGACGCTCGTGTTCAGCAAGATCATGTTCGCGGAGGGAACCAGCGAACTCGACGCCATCCTGGCGGCCTTCGTCACGTACGCGGTCGGGTTCGTCGCGAGACCGCTGGGCGGCATCGTCTTCGGTCACTTCGGTGACAAGTACGGACGTAAGAAGCTCCTGCAGTTCTCCCTGGTGCTGGTCGGCGCCGCCACCTTCCTCATGGGCTGCCTGCCGACGTTCAACCAGATCGGGTACTGGGCGCCGGCACTTCTGGTGACGCTGCGCTTCATCCAGGGCTTCGCGGTGGGCGGTGAGTGGGGTGGCGCGGTGCTCCTGGTCGCCGAGCACAGCCCGAACAAGAGCCGCGGCTTCTGGGCCAGTTGGCCGCAGGCCGGTGTCCCCGGCGGCAACCTGCTCGCGACGGTCGTCCTGTTGGTGCTCACCACCGTGCTCTCGGAGGACGCGTTCCTCAGCTGGGGCTGGCGTGTCGCGTTCTGGCTGTCCGCCGTCATCGTCTTCGTCGGCTACTACGTCCGTACCAAGGTCACCGACGCCCCGATCTTCGTCGAGGCGCAGAAGCAGGCCGAGGTCATCAAGGCCGCGTCGTACGGCGTCTTCGAGGTCGTGAAGCGTTACCCGCGTGGCGTGTTCACCGCGATGGGCCTGCGCTTCGGCGAGAACGTCATGTACTACCTGGTGGTCACCTTCTCCATCACCTACCTCAAGGTCGAGGTGGGAACCGACACCAGCACCATCCTGTGGTGGATGCTCATCGCGCACGCCGTGCACTTCGCGGTGATCCCGTTGGTCGGTCGCCTGGCGGACACCGTCGGACGCCGTCCGGTGTACCTCGTCGGTGCGGTCACCGCCGGCACGTGGGGCTTCTTCGCCTTCCCCATGATGAACAGCGGCCACAACGTCGTCATCATGCTGGCGATCATCATCGGACTGGTGTTCCACGCCTTCATGTACGCCACCCAGCCGGCGATCATGTCCGAGATGTTCCCCACGCGTATGCGGTATTCCGGTGTGTCCCTGGGCTATCAGGTGACGTCGATCGTCGCAGGGTCGCTCGCGCCGATCATCGCGGTGAAGCTGCTGGACGTCTACGGCTCGTCCGTGCCGATCGCCTGGTACCTTGCCGCCTCCGCGCTCATCACGCTGATCGCCGTCGTGGTGGCTCGTGAGACCAAGGGCATCGCGCTCGAGAGCATCGACATCGCCGACGCGAAGAACCTGGCCACCGAGGCCGAGCTCGCGAAGGCCGGTATCCCGACGAAGTAGTCACGCACACAGCACCGCGCCCTCTCCCGCATCACGGGAGAGGGCGCGTTCGTGTATGTGTCAGGCCTCGGCGACGAGGTGCGGACGCGAGGCACCGGCCTCGCAGTCACGCATGAACTCGGTGAAGATGCGGTCGAAGCGGTCGGGGTTGTCGAGATGCGGGAAATGCCCTGCCCTCTCGAAGATCTCGACGCGGCCGTGCGGCAACTCGGCCCGAGCGTTCTCGGTGTGCGAGTTGGGGATGATGCTGTCGCGAGCACCCCAGACCAGCATCGCCTGGATGTTGGGGAAGTTGGCGAAGTGCGGTGTCGCACTGATGGTCTGACCGCGGAAGCTGATGACGGAGCGGGCGGTCGCGAGGAACGCGCGGCGGGTGCCGGCGTCCTGGACCGACCCGAAGCTGCGCCACGCCTCGGAGGAACTGGCGCTCATCAGGGGGAGTCCCAGCTTGTCGAGCCGATCGATCGCGAGATCGGTGAGACCGCGCACGGTGCGGTTCGCCATCAGCGGGAGAACGAACTCGCTGCCCGGCAGGGTGGCCGCACGCAGGAGCGGGCTGACCTCGGGGCCGAGACCGCCGCTGGCGATGAGCACCATGCGCTCGACCAACTCGGGGAACAGGTACAGCGTCTGCATCGCGATGCCACCGCCGAGCGAGTGGCCCACGAACGTCGCCGACGTGATGTCCAGGCTGTGCAGCAGGTCGCGCACCGTCGCGGCGTGGGAACTGATGGAGTAGTCCCCGGCGGGCTTGTCCGATTCACCGTGGCCGAACAGGTCCGGCACGATGACGCGGTACCGCTGCGACAGGGTGTCGATCTGCGGTTCCCAGTTGTGATGGGAGCCCAGCAGTCCGTGGATCAGGATGACCGCGGGGCCGTGTCCGATGTCCAGATACTTCAGTTCGTTGCCGTGCAGACTGAGTGTCTGCATGTCCGGCTGTGCGGTATCGAGTGCCGCCATGGGAGATCCCTCCGTTGTACTACCGCTCCAGTGTGCACGCTGGTGGGCGGCGGGGAGCCGTTCCGCGAGCATGTGATCCCAGACATTCACTGCCCGGCGGCGGTGTCGGTCACAAGAAGTTTCGGTGGCGAACGACGCGATCAGTGCGTCAGATACACCTTCACCGCCACGACGATCGCGGCCAGCACTGCGGTGGCGATACCGGCCAGGACCAGGCGAAACGACAGTCCGCGGCCGCGCAGACGCTCGGCGACCACCGGGATCGACGCGATACGCAACGTCACCAGACCACCCGCGAGCCCCTGCGCGAGTGCGCCGGGCAGGATATCGAGCCACGCCAGCGCCAGCAGCAACGACGGCGCGACGCCCGAGGAGGCGATCGGCAGTGAGTCCCGCAACTCCTCGCGCCAGTCGACGGTGTCGTCGTCGACGGTGCCGGCCGCGACGGCGTCCGCGAAGATGTGGGCGAGGAAGGTGGTGAGCGTGGTGCCGATCACCAACAACGCCGCCGTACCGTTCGCGATGGACGACGGACTGGCGGCGACCACCACGGTCATCACCAGGACGTTTCCGTAGACGTAGGCCGAGAGACGTCGGGTGGCGCGGTGCGGAGGCAGCACGCCGGCCTTGCGCGTCGTCACTCGGCGGTAGAGGGATCCGACGGGTCCGGGTGTGCTCATCCCGGGAATGCTGCCAGGTGGAGAGGAGTCGCGATGGCCCTGGTCGTGCGCGGTGTCGGGTGGCCACGCGGGGAGCCGCTGCTCGGAGTCACCGACACGGACACCGGCGAGGTGACGTCCCGGCCGGTGCTGTCGTCCGCACTGCGATACCGCGCGCTCGACGCGCCGGGTGTGCTGTGGTGCATCGGTCGCCGCGCCGAGGACGGCCGTCCTGTGGCCTGCCCGAACGGTGCGCGCGCCACCTCCGGGGTGCACTGCGACGCCTGTGTCGCGGCGGATCCGTACCGGTTCGTCCACATCGTCCACCGGCAGGGCTTCCTGTCGAAGGGGCTCGAGAGCGTGGTGATGCAACCGCACTGGCTCTACGTCGCGACCTTCGCCGACGGGACGGACAAGGTGGGAACGGCGGCGGATCCTCGGAAATGGGGACGGCTCACCGAGCAGGGCGCTGTGGTCGGACGCTACGTCGCACGGGCGGTCGACGGACGCGTGGTGCGGCACCTCGAGGACGCGATGACCGACACTGCCGGTCTGCGCCAGGCCGTGCGCGCGGCAGTCAAGGCGGCGGGGTTGACCCGCCCGATCGACCTCGCCCGCCTCGATAGATCGAACGCCGACGCGGCGACACTGGCGCGCGAGGTGCTCGCTGACCTCGGTCCCGACTTCTCCGACGACGACTTCCGTGTCGTCGACGAGCAGTGGGAGCCGCCCGCGGGCCGAGAGGCGGCCTTCACGGGTCGGCGCACGGCCTATCCGCT